>NZ_CAIWNH010000347.1 GCF_903913935.1 uncultured Mucilaginibacter sp. | reverse complement strand
GGTTACCAGGTTGAGGTTTTGAAAAAAGCGGTATTAGAACAGGTTGAAAAGGGCTATGAGATTGGCCCGCAGCATGAACTTGCCGGCGATGTTTGCCGTTTGATCAGTGAATTAACCAATTTCGACAGGGCCGCAGTATGTAATACTGGTTCCGAGGCGGTGTTGGGCGCCATGCGTATTGCGCGCACTGTAACCGGCCGTACATTAATCGTTGCTTTCAGCGGATCATACCATGGCATCAACGATGAAGTGATCGTTCGCGGGACCAAAAAACTAAAAACTATACCCGCAGCACCGGGCATTATGCCGGAGGTTGTTCAGAATATGCTGATACTGGATTACGGAACCGATGAAACCTTAAGAATCATCCAGGAGCGTGCCCACGAACTGGCAGCCGTACTGGTTGAGCCGGTACAGTCACGCCGCCCGGAATTTCAGCCGGTTGAATTCCTTAAGAAAGTAAGGCAGATCACCCAGGCTTCTGATACCTGTTTAATATTTGACGAAGTGATCAGCGGTTTCCGGATGCACCCCGGAGGCGCGCAGGCGATGTTCGGCATCAAGGCTGACCTGGGCACTTACGGTAAAGTTATCGGCGGCGGCATGCCGATCGGCGCCATTGCCGGTATTAAAAAATACATGGACGCGCTCGACGGCGGTTTCTGGCAATATGGCGATGATTCGCAGCCCGAAGCTGGTGTGACCTATTTCGCTGGCACATTTGTACGCCATCCTTTAGCGCTGGCGGCAGGCAAAGCTTCATTGGAATATATGAAACTGAAAGGCCCTTCTTTACAACAGGGTTTAAATTCAATGACACAATACCTTGCAATCGAATTGAACGCCATTTGCGAAAAAGAAGGCGTGCCTATGTATATCCCGTCATTCGGGTCATTATGGAAAATAAAATTCAAAGATGAATTGCCTTACGGCGAGCTGCTGTTTACGCTGATGCGTGAAAAAGGCATCCACATCTGGGATCTTTTCCCTTGCTTTTTAACTGAATCGCATACCAAACAGGACGTTGACCAGATCATATCTAAATTCAGTGAAAGTGTTAATGAATTAATCGCATCGGGCTTTTTACCTTCAAAAAGACCTGCAGCGCCAATAAAAGAAGAATCAAACCAGTTGATGGAATCACTATTCCCCGGAGCCAGGCTTGGCCGCGATAAGGATGGTAACCCGGGCTGGTTTATCAGCGATATAAACAACCCCGGTAAATATTTACAGGTTAAATTAAACGGTAATTAATTTTGGAAACATCTAATTCAGTGATTGATA
This sequence comes from uncultured Mucilaginibacter sp., assembly GCF_903913935.1. Taxonomy (GTDB): domain Bacteria; phylum Bacteroidota; class Bacteroidia; order Sphingobacteriales; family Sphingobacteriaceae; genus Mucilaginibacter. The sequence continues at coordinate 35,364 of NZ_CAIWNH010000347.1, read as the reverse complement.
TAAGGCCGGTAGAGTTTGATCCGTTCGCAGAACCGGACGTTTCGGTTTCAGCACAGGAAACAGAGGCTTTGCTAAACAATATCAGCCCGGTGTATGAAACCACCCCGGTTGAATTTGATCCTTTCGGCGGGCCCGAGATCGAATTGATCGCCCCTGCTACGGAATCACAAACCGAGATATGGGCCTCTTGCCTCATCGGCGACGCGGACGCCAGTTGTGCATTCAATGAGAGTTTTACCATTGTATTAACCGGCGAATTTAACAAGGATGCCATGTTCCGTGCTTTGCAGGATGTGGTAAATATGCACCAGTCCCTTAAAATGACCTTTAGCGGCGACGGTACGCATAGCTGTATATTTAAAAACGTAAAGCTGGATGTCGATTTTCATGATATCTCGTCGAAAACAGCGGAACAGCAGGATGCCTATATAAAAGCATATAATAAGCAATATGTACTTACGCCTTTCGACCTGATCAACGGGCCGCTTTTTAAAACTTCCTTATTTAAACTGAGCGAAAAAGAACATTATTTAACGTTTGTAGTACACCACATCGTGTGCGACGGCTGGTCGATCGGCATCATGATGCAGGATCTGAGCAAGATCTATTCAGCGCATGCCAAAGGCGAATATATAAACCTTCGCAAAGGCCCACTTTTCAGCGATTATGCCATTGCTGAACAATCACTGGAAAAAAGTGAATCCTACAAGGAAACCGAAGACTATTGGATAAAGCAGTTTGAAGGAAGCGATCACACACTGAATATCCCTGTTGATTTCCCGCGTCCGGCCACACGTACCTATAAAAGCCACCGCGAAGATTACACCTTAAACAGCACCCTGGCAAACGAAGTTAAAAACCTGGGTAAAAGTACCGGCAGCAGCTTCGTGACCACCTTGCTGGCCGCTTTCGAGATTTTTTTACACCAGTTAACCGGCCAGGACGAAATAATCGTTGGTTTACCTGCAGCAGGGCAACCTGCTACGGATAATTACCGCCTGGTTGGTCATTGTGTAAATTTGCTTGCACTCCGAAGCTTCCCTAAAGGGGATCTGTCTTTCAAAAACTATTTAAAACAACGAAGATCTGACGTACTTGACGCCTATGATCACCAGTTGTATACCTTTGGCAGCCTTTTGAAAAAATTAAACATCACCCGCGATTCTTCCCGGATTCCACTGGTGCCGGTAATGTTTAATATTGACATGGGCCTTGATAATGATGTAAACTTTTATGCGTTACAGCATAGATTGATCAGTAATCCGCGTGAATTTGAAAATTTTGAATTATTTTTAAATATCGCTGGTCACGAAGAAGCGCCAACGCTTGAATGGTCATATAATACACAATTATTTAAAGCTGCAACCATCAAGCGTATGATGGATAGCTTTGAATTTTTACTTACTGAATTAGTTAAACAACCCGAAATATTAATTAAAAATATTCCTGTTTTAAATGCCGGAGAAATACAATCACAATTAAACGCCTGGAATAACACCCAATACCCCTATCCAATGTATACCCCTGTACATCAATTATTTTCAGAAAAAGCCGAAACAATCCCAGATAAAACCGCCATCACTTTTGGCGAGCAAAAGGTCACTTACAGGCAATTGGATGAGCAGGCAAACCAGTTAGCCCGTTTATTGATAAAAAATGGCGTTAAAAAAGCAGATTGCGTAGCTTTCGCGCTCGACAGATCAGTTGAAATGCTGGTATCGCTGTTAGCGATCATGAAAACCGGCGCGGTGTACATTCCGCTTGATCCCCAGTTTCCATTGAACCGCATTAACTACATGCTTGAAGATTCAAAGGCAGTGGTTTTATTAACGTCGCTTAAATATAAAGGTTATTATGAGTCGGCCGCTAAGGAATTGATTTTAGAAGACGAATGGCAAAGCCTGCCGGAATATGAAACCACCGATCCGAATGTTCATGTTGACGGCAATAACCTGGTTTACATGCTTTATACTTCAGGTTCAACCGGAAATCCAAAAGGCGTACAAATAGCACATCATAACCTGGTAAACTTTTTAACCAGTATGCAAAAGGCGCCGGGTATTACAGCAAGTGATAAATTACTGGCTGTTACAACCATCAGTTTTGATATTGCTGGGCTGGAGATATTTCTGCCATTAATCACCGGGGCCGAGATCATCCTGGCCGACAGTGCCACCGCTAAAGACGGGCGTGCTTTACTGGATATCATCAAGAAAGAGCGCGTAACTATTATGCAGGCCACTCCATATACCTGGAGGATAATGCTGGAGGCCGGTTGGAGCGAAAAAAATCCGTTAAAAGTAATTTGCGGCGGAGAAGCGCTTCCGCAGGACCTGGCACAAAAACTCTTAACGCGGGCATCTTCCTTGTGGAATGTTTACGGACCTACTGAAACAACTGTATGGTCGACTATCAAACATTTAACTGCTGATGATAAAGTTATTTCGATCGGCAGGCCCATCAATAATACAACCATCTATATTTTAGATAAGTTTTTAAAACCACTTGCACCCGGTGTTGCCGGTGAAATTTACATCGGTGGCGACGGCGTTGCCAAAGGCTATTTAAACCGGCCCGAATTGACCGCCGAAAAATTCCTTGATGATCCTTTTGTCAAAGTGCCCGGCGCCAAAATGTACCGCACAGGCGATCTTGGTAAATACATGCACAATGGCGAGATTGAATGCCTTGGCCGCATAGACGCCCAGGTAAAAATAAGGGGCTATCGCATCGAAACAGGTGAAATTGAATTTCAGCTTGAAAAAGAAAAAGATATTAAAGAAGCAGTCGTTATTGCACGTCCCGACCAGTTGGGTGTTGACAAACTGGTTGCATTTGTGGTGCTCGACCCGGAAAACCTTCGCAATATAACGGCTGCCGCCCAAATATCAAATTGGAAAGAATCGTTGAAAAAATCGGTGCCGGATTATATGGTGCCTGATAATTTTATTACTGTACCCGCAATGCCGTTAACCCCCAACGGGAAAGTTGACAGAAAGGCATTGGCAAAACACGGCGCGGTTATTACCGAAGAAACACATGTTTATGTGGCTCCACGAACTGATATCGAAAAGACTTTAACAAACATATGGATTGAGTACCTGGGCGTTAAAAAAATTGGCGTACATGATAACTTTTTTGAATTGGGCGGGCATTCGCTGATCGCCGTAAAAGTTATGGGCCGCATTGAAAAAGAAACCGGGAAACGTTTGCCGCTCGCTACTTTATTTGAATCGCCTACAGTTGAAAAGCTGGCACAATTGTTTGAGCCGGGAAAATCAATTACCTGGGATTCATTGGTGCCTATTAAACCCAAGGGAAGTAAAATGCCATTGTATATGGTACACGGAGCGGGTTTAAATGTGTTATTGTTTAATACCCTGGCAATGAATATGTCGCCTGAGCAACCTGTTTACGGATTGCAGGCAAAAGGCCTTGACGGGGTTGATGAACCGCTTGATAAAATTGAAGATATAGCGGCGCATTATATTGCGGCGATAATTGAACAAAACCCGAGCGGCCCTTATGCGCTCGCAGGCTATTCATTTGGTGGCATTATAGCCTTTGAAATGGCAAGGCAATTAGAAGCGTTAGGAAAAGAAGTAAAAATGCTGGCTATGTTTGATACCTACGCATACCGCTCGCCACACTATGACCCTGCTTTATTAAAACTGTTTAAAAGAGGCAAGTTTTTTATCAAACGCTTCTTTTATACATTAACTTTCAGTAATGGTTTCAGGTATACTTTAGTTAACACCGGCACCAATATCAAACGCAGGTTTATCCGTTACTACTGGAATTTGAGGTATGGTAAAAACCAAACCCAGGCGGGAATCTTCGGCTATTCAAACAAAGTAGATGTGATGAACGAATATGCTGAAAAATATTACCAGCTTAAACCTTATGATATTTCGGTTGATGTATTCAGGGCTGAAAACAAAACATTTTACATGGATGATTTTGAAAACCTGGGTTGGAAACCATATGCACTTAAAGGCGTAAGGATACATAAGATCCCCGGAGAACACAATACCATATTTAAAGCTCCCAATGATAAAATATTTGCAAGCATACTGCAAAAATGTCTGGACGAAGCTGTGTTGAAACCCTGATTTGCGATGCCCGCGATAAATCCCTTGGTCTAATGTATTGATACAATTCGTTTTACAATTTTATTAGCTATAAATATAAAATATTAATTTAAACTATTCAAAACGTCGGGAAGAATGACTAAATTACCATCCTGATAAATCATAACTTAAGACTTTAGGCTAAGAATTGACACTTCGAAGAATGGTCCAAATAAAAGTATCAAACAGCTTTCTAAGCCAGGTGAAATGGGATGACAGCTCCGGATGTAATTTCAGCATTAATAATCAGGCTGATATCTGGCGGATTAACATCCATAAAAATTCATCACTGATCCAAAGTTTATCAACACTGCTAACACGGGATGAACTGGTTAAAGCCGACCGGTTTTTGCACAAGCATGACAGCGACCGGTTCATCATCAGCCGGGGCGCTTTAAAGCTAATCATGGGCCGCTACTTAAATCGCAAGCCTGCGTTGATAGAAATTGAAACCGGTGAAAACAAAAAGCCCTATATAAAAGACTCACCACTGTTTTATAACTTATCCCATTCGGGCGATTGGATCATCCTGGCTGTTTCCGACGCTGGAATTGGAATAGATACCGAACTGGTAAATAAATCGTTTGATTTTAATGATGTCATCAACGAATATTTCAGCCCCGAAGAATCCTGTTTTATAAATGAGGAAAAGTCAGCAGACCGCTTTTTTATACTGTGGACAAGAAAGGAAGCATTAACAAAAGCAACGGGCAAAGGACTGGATGAGGATCTTAAATTCATCCCATCCCTTGATGGCCAGCATTATCTGGAAGGAAACATTTTATCTTCGCAAAATAATTGGGTAATAAGCACCTTTTCATTGTGTAACGATTATTTTGCAAGTGCAGCAATCAGCGACAAAATAACTGGTATGAGGTTTTGGGAAACGGATCTGGCTCATAAAAACTTTGCCCCGTTCTAAAAAATAAATAATATTCCACCATATATTACGGATGTAGAATAATATTTATAAAACATGAAACCAGATTTATCGCTAACAAAAATGCTAAATCAGTGTTTTATTATTAAAAAGAGGTTATTGGCATCAGTTTTTCAAAACCTTTAGCTGCCAAAATACGTAATCAGGGGGAATTAAATAATACACTAGCAAACTAGCATTTAAATGAAAAAGAGAATACTAATAGTTGACGACGATTTAAGTATTTTAAAGTTACTTAATTTTATTCTCGCGAAAGACTATGAAATAATAGTGAGAAATAATGGTATAGATGCTTTTTCATGGCTCGAAGACGGGAATATCCCTGATTTGATCATTTCCGATCTTCAAATGCCCTATTTCGATGGTCAATCGTTTATAAAAAACGTTAAAATCAGCGGGCTTTTCCGCGATATACCGATCATCATGCTGTCAGCAGCGCATGATCTGGATGAACAGGTGAGCAAAATGCATTTCCAGGTTGACGCCTACATGCCAAAGCCTTTTAAACCAACCTCATTGAAAACTGCAATTCTACAAGTAATAAATATTTATGCCGCTTCCACTAGCAACTGAATGGAATGAAAATGCGGGCTCGCATACCAGAATCGCGTATGCCGGTACGCAGATAAAGGATTTGGTTGCCTCCGAACTAAATAACTATTTTCAGATCATTTTCAATGAAAATCTGGAAGAGTTTGAAGAATATATGGGTAATCAATCCATATTATCCATCCCCGAGATTATTCTGCTGGAAGTTGATGAAAACGGGGAGTGTTTCAGGCTGATCGAACGTTTAAAACAGAATTTCCTGTTCAACGGGCTTATTATTGTTTTGATTTCCCTGTCAAACGACAAGGATTTAAAAACAAATGCCATGAGGTTAAAAGTTCATGACTTTTATATTTATCCTTTCGCGATGACCGATCTTCGGGAGCGTTTGAATTTCCTGGTAAAATTCAAACTCATCAAGCCAAAACTGATCGAGATTTCAAAAGAAGTTGACACTGCCTACCGGATTCCTGTGGGCAAAAGGTTAATTGATATTCTTATTTCCGGAATAATGCTTTTGATACTTTCACCCTTGTTGCTATTCATTGCGATAGCAGTGAAAGTAGGGTCAAAAGGGCCTGTACTGTATAAAAGCAAACGCGTTGGAACGGGCTACAAGGTGTTTGATTTCTATAAATTCAGGTCTATGAGGGTAGATGCTGACAAGTTATTAATAGAGTTATCCACACAAAATCAGTACGCAAATGAGGATGGAGGCACAAAAGCCGCATTTGTTAAAATTAAAGACGACCCCCGCATTACTAAACTCGGCAATTTTTTACGAACTTCGAGCCTCGACGAGTTGCCTCAATTGTTCAACATTTTGGTGGGTGATATGTCACTTGTCGGGAACAGGCCTTTACCGGTTTATGAAGCGGAAATGCTGACATCAAATGAGTGGTCGATGCGTTTTTTAGGGCCGGTAGGTTTAACCGGGTTATGGCAAATAACCAAACGCGGTAAATTGGACATGTCGGAACGGGAAAGAAAGAAACTGGATAATTTTTATGCACAAAACCATTCATTTTGGTTGGATATGAAAATTCTTTTTAAAACGGTACCGGCGGTATTTCAGAAAGAAAAAGTTTAAACTAATGAATAATAAATTAAAGGCCCTATTGCTCTCATTATTTATTTTGACTTTAGCCGGAAATACCTATGCTCAGGCAACCATCTTCCAGGACTTATCCTACCCGTACCTGGAAAAACTGATTACAACAGCAAAAAAGAACTACCCGCAAGTTAAAACACTTGCCTACCAAACCGAAATTGCAAAAAGCAGTTTTCACCAGGCCAGTTTTACCTGGCTTGATGCAATTAGCGCCTCCTATATTTACAGTCCGCAGGGTTCAACCACAACAAGCGCGACCAATCCAATTATTTTTAACGGGCTTCAATTGGTGGCTACCGTTAGCATAGGCTCTCTTTTTGAGAGGCCTTATACTATCCACAACGCAAGGGTAGCGGTAAAAATTGCTGAAGAAAACCAGGCCCAATACGATTTAACCATTGAAGCGCAGGTAAAGCGGTTTTATTTTGCCTATATAGAGGCCCAGGCAGATCTCAGGAATAAGGTAAATGCTGTGCAGGATGCAACAACCGCAGTAAACCAAATTAAACACACATTTGATAAAGGGGAAACTACTTTTGAGGTTTATAGCCAGGCATTAACAAACCTTTATAACCAAAACTCATTTAGAGTTCAGGCTGAACTTGCTTTATTCACGGCTAAAACCAATCTTGAGGAAATGTTGGGAACCAAGCTGGAAAGCGTAAAATAAAATTATGGAACTATCGTCGTATTTTTCACTCGTAGGCAAATATAAATACATCATCGTTATCATTGTTCTGGCAATGGTAATTGCATCATACTTTATTGTCAAAAATCTTCCAGACCAATATGTTTCCAGCACACAAATTGCCACTGGCATTGTAGATGCTTCAAGGCATTTGCTTGACAGTAAAGACAACCCCAACGCGCAGCAGGACCAGATCAACCGGGAGTTCAGCAACTTAACCGAAATTATCAAACTAAAAAAACTGGTTGATAATGTTTCCTACCAGCTAATCATCCATGACCTGAGCAGCCCTGCCCCTTTCAGAAAACTTAACCACAAATTCAAAGATCTGAGCCCGGATGCCGTCAAACATGCTTTATTGGTTTACCGCGCAAAGCTTCAAAATGGCGAGCCTTTGTCGTTATATAGTGCTGATGAAAAGGGATTAAACGAACTTTTGATCTCAATGAAATACGATGAGCGTTCGCTCCGCAAGGACCTCGACATTGAACGCGATGGTGAAAGCGATTTTATTAGGATCACCTATTCATCCGAAAACCCGGAACTATCCGCTTTTATCGTAAATACGCTGAGTAAGGAATTTATCAGTTACTATACCGTAAACGTAAAGCAAAATGAATCAAATGCATTAGATTTTTTATCAAAATTGCTTGAAGAAAAACGAAACACACTGAATAATAAAAAAGATTCGCTCCAGCAGTATAAAATAAAGAATGGTATTTTAAATGTTGAGGATCAGGCAAAAGATATTTTCGCCCAAATGCTGATTTACAATGATAAAAAAATTGAAGCCGAGCGAAATATCCAATCCTACGATGGCGCAGTTAAAGCCATTGATAACAGGTTTAACCCAAAAGACAGGCAATATATTGAGTCGACGATAAGCCAGTATAACCAATCGATCACCAATACAGCCGATCAACTGCGTACATTAAATGACGAATACGTTCACAGCGGGTTTAACCCCTCGTATAAGCCTGCATTGGATTCGATGCAAAAACAACTTACGGCACAAATTGATAACACATCCGATAAATATATTACCAATCCATTGGTAAACAAAGACAACCTGGTTGCTAAGAAATTAGAGCTTGAAGTTACCCGCGACCTCGCAAAATACAGCGTACAATCTATCGATAAAGAACTTGCTGATTTAAAAGCAAAATACGACCGCCTGGTGCCCTTTGACGCGAAGGTTAAAACTTATGAATCTGATATAACCATAGCCAGCCAGGAGTACCTTGATGTATTGAATAAGTTTAACGCGCTTAATCTGCAGTCGAATTTTTCAATAAAACTGATGCAGGTTGAACCGGCTACGCCAGATGTGGCTGAACCGTCGAAGAAAATGCTTTTGATAGCGTTAAGCGGCATAGGTGCTTTTGTGATCTGCCTGCTGATTTTATTTATACTTTATTACCTTGACGATAATATTAAAGAACCTATTGACCTGGTAAACGCCACACAATTACCTTTATTAGGATCGTTAAACCTGATTAGCGGGCCAAAGCTTGATCTGAAAAAACTGTGGGATGTAGAGAACCAGCAAAAAATGCAGCAATTTAAAGAGTTACTGCGATCGGTGAGGTTTGAAATTGACCAGGAACTAAAGGGTGGGAAGGTATTGGGCATCACCAGCCTGGTGGCGGGCGAAGGAAAAACACTCGTGGCAACCAGCTTAGCCTACTCCTATTCGGCAATAAACAAAAAGGTATTATTGATTGACGGGAATTTTAATAATCCAACCCTGAGCAAAACTATTCAGCCCAAACTATTTGTGGAAGATTATTTCAGAAACAATTCCTACATCGAAAGAGATAACAGCTCCATTAGTGTTTTAGGAAATCGCGGCGGAGATATTACTTTGCTGGAGATAAATGATGAAAAAAATATTCAACGGGAATTTGAGGACTTGAAATCCAGGTACGATATCATCCTGATCGATCTTCCGCCGCTTGACTCTTTAAATCAATCAAAGGAATGGTTATTATTTTGCTGCAAAGCCGTCGCCATTTTTGAAACCAATAAAGGGATCTCGCGCTCACAAACTCAATATATCGACTACCTGAAACATCTGAACTTAAAGTTTGCCGGCTGGGTATTAAACAAAGCTGCGATACGGAATCATTCTAAGCAATCAAAACACTAGATTTGTGTACGGTATTATCGGATGACTCTTGTCATTTATTCTGATCCCCTAAAAAATGAAAATTGAACATAAAAAAGCAGCTAACCCATTAAAAGACCTGCCACCTTTTCAGCAAAAGACTTTTACGGTGGCTATCATACTTGCTTTTTTAGGAATATTTGTTTGGTTTATAAAAATATTATTTTTTTAATAAATAAGCGTTCAAACAGATGCTGGATGACGAATTTAGAAATAATGTTCATAAAAGAACCTTTTGGGAAAACCTGATCGTCAAAAAATTTGAGGCACCGGTTGTAATTATTTTCGCACTTCTTGCTTCGCTATTTGTAACTTATATTATCGCGCTGGGAGGATACCAAATAGGTGTGGTTGTTATATGCGCCCTTATTGGCTTGCCCATTATATACGCTACAGTAGCTTACCCTAAGTTTGGCATTATAAGCCTGATCATTTTATCGTTCTTCATCAATTACTCTTCACGCTTTTTACCGGAACCAACGCCCATAGGCCTGTTAATGGACCTATGGACCTATTTACTGCTCCTGGGAATATTTGTTAAAATGAAAAAGGATAAGCAGTGGGGGTATTTTAATAATACCATTGCCTATTTTTTATTGATATGGCTTGGTTACAATATGCTGGAGATCATAAACCCTGTATCGCCCACCATACTCGAATGGGTTTTTACGGTACGTACCGTAGCATTTATTATGTTGATGTACTTCGTGTTTCTTTATCATATCCGGACAAAAGAATTTATAAGACTATTGATAAAGATATGGCTTGCGCTTGATGTGATTGGGGCATTTTCGGCCATACAGCAGGAGTTTTTCGGTTTGCTCCCTTTAGAACGGGAGTGGTTGTACCGGTTTCCTGAACGTTTTAAACTTTTGTTTATTGGCGGGCATTTAAGAAAATGGTCAATATTCTCAGACCCTGTTGTTTTTGCTTATAATATGGTTGCCGCTGCCTTGTTATGTATAGCATTAATGTTCGGGCCAATTAAATTCAGTAAAAAAGTAATTTTAGGCTGCATGGCTACACTTTTTATATTTGTGATGCTATACTCCGGTACGCGGGCATCCTATGTGATTATCCCTGCAGGTATACTGATGCTGTTTATATTAAAATTAAACCGTCAAATATTCATATTTTCAATAATATCGGGCATAGCGCTGTTTGTGTTAATCAAAATACCCACCTCTAACTCCACGCTTGCGAGGTTTCAAAGCGCTTTTAAACCATCAAAAGATGCCTCGTTTGCAGAACGCGAGAAAAACCAGGAGGCTATCAGGCCATATATCCTTTCGCACCCTTTCGGTGGTGGCTTAGGTTCTGTAGGTGTATGGGGCCAACGTTTTGCCCCCAACTCATATCTTGCAAAATTTCCGCCTGACAGTGGCTATGTGAGGGTTGCCGTAGAACTGGGCTGGATAGGCCTGCTGCTTTATTGTATTTTCAACTTTGTGATCATGTACAAAGGAATACAATACTACTACCTAATAAAGGACCCCGAACTAAAAACGTATTGCCTGGGGATGGTTTTATTCATTTTTGCCTTCGATGTTGGTAACTATCCGCAGCAAGCACTCGTACAATACCCGTCGAACATTTTATTCTTTTTGGCAATGGCAATTTTGAATATTACCATGAGATTGGACCTGGCGGAAAGAAAATTAAAACCAGAAATTAAACCCGGTAAGATTTAATAAACAGAAATTAAAAATGTCTTTTTTATCCACTATTAAATCAACAGCGAGTATAAATAAAGAACCACATTGGCTGATAATACCCCAGAGCCAGGCCTTGCCAAAAATATTGGTTAACCCGATTGTTGACCATTATTTTCTTAAAAAAGGAAAAAACACTGAAATGCCATTTAAAAACCTAATGGACTACTCCCTATTTATCAATTTTTAACCCTGAAGCCGGTATAAAGCATAATGCAATTTCTAAAAAAACTAGTTAACAAACATACCCTTTCGCTCGCCAGTAACGCAGTAATGCCGATTGTAGGTATGGTTACCGTTTCGTTACTTGCCCGCAATTTTCCAGATAAGGAAGAGTTCGGTTATTGGATACTTTTTCTGATCTCTTTTACCCTTGCCAACTTTTTCAGAAGCGGGTTCCAGCAAACCTCACTTGTAAAATTTTATTCAGGGGCGACTGAAGAAAAGGCTCGCACCGTGGTTGGCTCTACCTGGGTTATAGGTTTGTTTCTGACTGCGCTTTTTGTTTTTTTTAGTTTTATAACGTACATTCTTTATAAGGGAACCCCATCTACTGAACTAATCATAAAAATGTTTGGTATCATCTATTTATGTACCCTGCCATCAAGTGTAGCCCTATGGGTGCTACAAGCCGAACAACGTTTCGGCCGCATGTTTGTTTTGGAACTGATCGGGCAGGGCTCCTTTTTCATTTCTATAGTTACCCTTATCATCACCCATAAAATTAATTTTCAAATGGTGTTATATGCCTACTGCTGGTCAGCGATGACAACGAGCCTGATCTGTATTTTCCTCGGTTGGGCAAAAATCAGTTCGATAGCCTATGAGAGCAGGGCTTGCATTAAAGAACTGTTTAATTTTGGAAAATACAGTGTTGGCACTTCAATCAGCTCGTATTTATTAAGGGCTTCAGACACTTACATCATAAAATTCATGCTTGTCGATCCGTCGGCTGTTGGTGTTTATTATCTTCCGCAAAGGTTAATGGAAGTGATTGAGATACCGCTTAGAAGCTTTATAGCCACTGCCCTGCCGACAATGTCAGCAGCAATACAACGAAATGAACCCCTGCAAATGACTTATATCATGAAAAAATATGCCGGTATCCTTACTGTTTTGTTAATACCAGTGTCAATAGTGGCTTTCATAACCGCTGACATTGTAATTGCACTAATCGGCGGCCCCAAATTTATTGCATCAGACGCCGCAAATGTTTTCAGGATATTTATGTGCTTTGCTATTTTATTGCCCATTGATAGATTTTTTGGTATATCTCTTGATATACTTAATAAGCCACACCTTAATATGGTTAAGGTAATATTAATGCTGGTAGTAAATATAGCCGGCGATTTTTTAGGTATCTACATATTTCATAACCTGTATGGGGTGGCTCTTTCATCCATTTTCACCTTTTTAGCTGGTATTATATATGGTTACTGGGTATTGAAGAGAAATTTAAAATTTAAAATACGCGATATTTTTTACCTTGGTATAGTTGAAACGAAATTATTAATAATAAGCTTTTTTTCGCGTGCGGATCAAAAAATCAATTGAAGGGCCCTCAGCTTTATGATAAAACAAATGCACCCCTAATTTTTTTGACATGAGCCTCAAAGATCAAAATATAATTATCTTTTCGCAGATGCAGTTCGACAACGCCCTGGAGTCGACCAATTATACGATGGCGAAGCACCTGGCGAAAGACAATAAAGTATATTACGTTGACCGGCCCTACACCTGGTTTGATTATATAAAATTCAGAAAAACCAAAGGATTTCAAACAAGAAAAGCGCACTTTTTTTCACCAGACAATAGCCTTATTGATACGGAGATTCCAAACCTGAAAATCGTTATCAGCCCGCCGGTGCCCTCCATTAATATGCTTCCGGAGGGAAAACTATACCGGATGCTGGTAAAGCTCAATGAGAAAATTATTGGCAACAGGTTAAACCAGTTGATCAAAAAGCTCAACATCAGCAATTATATTTATATCAATTCCTATAATGTTGCATTTCCATCGCTTCATAAATTGCTAAAGCCAGACTTAACGGTTTATCATTGTGTTGACCCACTGATAGAGCCTTATCAAACCCGCCATGGCCTTATATCTGAGGATATTTTGGTGAAAGATGTGGATATGGTGATCTCCACCAGCAAAGAACTTAGCCGTCAAAAAGGATTACTTAATAAAAATTCCTATTTCATTCCTAATGCAGCCAATATCAGCCATAGCCAGAAAGCGCTTGACCCCCGCTTAAAAACTGCCGCAATATTAGACGGTATAACAAAACCAATCATTGGCTATTTTGGCAATATCGAACGGCGAATTGACTACCAATTGGTTAAAGAGCTAACGGTGATGAACCCGGATAAGAGCTTTGTATTTATTGGCCCTGTTGACAGCTATTATATTAAAGAAAGTGACTTTGAGGGTAAAAACCTGTATTTGAAAGGCGCAGTACCTTACGAAATGATGCCGGCCGTTTTAAAAGGATTTGATGTTGCCATCATTCCATTTAAAAAGGATGAGGTGAGCAATCATATTTTCCCGTTGAAGCTATTTGAATACCTTGGATCAGGCAGGCCTGTTGTTTCGACAGATTTTAATCCCGACCTTAAAGATTTTACCGCTGATACCGTTTGGTATTGTGCAAATGCTGCGGAGTTTACTGAAGCTTTAAATGCCTCATTAAAAGACACCAATGCCTTACAGAAAAAAAGGCTGGCAGTAGCCGCCGATAACACCTGGGAGCACCGGATATTGGAAATTGAGGCCCTATTGGAGTTAAATCTTAAAAAAAAATTGGGCCAAACCACTGTTTTTGCATAAAAAATTAACAATACCCCTACCATTTTTGTTACAACTACCGTATAAGAACCATTAAAACATGGATATTATTAAGTTTATTATTTCAATATTAACAAGTCTGGTATTTGTTTACCTGGGCATTTACAGCGTGTACTTATTTGTTTTCTCGTTGGCTGGCAAGCTATTTCCAGGCAAAAACCCTCCGGCAAGCAGTAATCTGGCAAAGTTTGTCATCTATATATGTTCCTATAAAGAAGATGAGATCATTTTGAACTCCGCTGCAAATGCGCTTGCTATCGATTATCCTAAGGATAAATTTCATATCTGCGTAATTGCCGATTCACTAAAGCCCGAAACTGTTGAAGCACTAAAAAAAATGCCTTTACAGGTAGTTGAGGTTATTTTTGAAACCAGCACAAAATCAAAAGCCTTACACAAGGGGATTGAAAACACAGCAGAGGATTTTGATGCGGCAGTTGTATTTGATATTGACAATATAGCGGCGCCTGATTTTTTATACCAAATAAACAACTATTTACAGGCAGGCGATAAAGTAGTGCAGGGTCATCGCACCGCAAAAAACACAAATACGCCCATTGCTATACTGGATGCCATCAGCGAAGAAGTTAACAACCATATCTTTCGTAAATCGCAAAGGGTTTTTAGTCTTTCAGCGGCTATTATTGGTTCGGGGATGGCTTTGGAGTATCCGCTATTTAAAAATGTAATGATGCAGATTGACGCAGTTGGTGGTTTCGACAAAGAAATGGGGCTGCTGTTGACAAGAAACAGGATTAGCGTAGCCTATGCGGATAAAGCGGTGATATATGATGAAAAAGTAAGCAACCCCGAGGTATTTAAAAAACAAAGACGCAGATGGCTTTCAGCCCAGTTTAACCTGTTTAGGGTATATGGCTGGAGTGGTATAACCGAGCTTTTTAAACATGGTAATTTTGATTATTTAAACGAGATCTATCAAACCGCTATTTTGCCCCGCGTTTTAATGTTGGGTTTAATGCCGATGATGTTGCTTTTTTCGATATTAACGCCGGGTATGGGCCCGGGATGGCCATTGTGGTTAGCCGCCACCGCTTGCTGTTATTTAGCCATTTTAATAGCTGTGCCTTCAAGTTTTGTTAATAATAAGCTATTGGGGGCGGTTTTACGCCTGCCATTAATATTTTTTACGATGGTATTACTGTTGTTTAAATTAAAGGGCGCAAATAAAAAATTTATTCATACACCCCATATCCATAATGCCGAATAATACGTATATATGTAATAAAGCCGTTACACTAAAGGCTAGTGGATTGCAAGCCTAAAAGGTGTAATGTTAAGTAAATGATAGAATTCAATGATCACGAGAATATGAGCAGCCAGGTACAGATGGAATATAAGAATAGTTTAAACGATACCCTGACAGATTACCCCAGGGAAAAAAGCCTCCCTTATTTTCTGAATAAATGCGCAAAACAATATGCCCGTAAAACTGCCTTAAAATTTCATGATCGCAGTTTAACCTATAAAAATCTATACGAAAGTTCCAACAAACTTGCCCGTTTGTTAATTGATCATCAAATTAAAACGGGAGATGTAATAGGGCTTGCGCTTGACCGTTCGCCTGAAATGGTCATCTCGCTGCTTGCAATACTTAAATCTGGCGCTGCCTATGTACCGCTTGACCCTGAATATCCAAAAGACAGGATCGAATTTATGCTGGAGGATTCATCGGCAAAAGTATTATTGACGTCAAAAAAATACCATAACCACTTTGCCTCAAACACAAAAGAAATATTAATTGAGGATGCGCTGGATCAATTGAATAACTACAGCGCTGAAGAGCCTGAAGTATATTTTAGCAGCGAAAAACTGGCTTATATATTGTACACATCCGGATCGACCGGTAAACCAAAAGGAGTACAAATAAGGCACTATAACCTGGTTAATTTTTTGCTGAGCATGCAAAAAGAGCCAGGTATGACCTCCGATGACAAAATACTGGCTGTTACCACTATTTCATTTGATATAGCTGGCCTTGAATTATACCTGCCGCTGATTTGCGGAGCGGAGCTGATTTTATCAAATTCCGAAACTTCAAAAGATGGCAGGTTATTGCTGGACCTGGTTAAAGATGAAAAAGTAACCTTTATGCAGGCTACCCCCTATACCTGGCGCATGATGCTGGAAGCCGGTTGGGAGAAACACCTGCCCATAAAAATTTTATGCGGCGGCGAAGCATTGCCGAAAGATTTGGTGAATAAGCTTACAGCACGCAGCAGCGAGTTGTGGAACATGTACGGCCCGACGGAAACCACCGTCTGGAGTACAGTAAAACTGATAAAAAACGACGAGCATATAACAATTGGCAAGCCGATAGCCAACACACAGGTTTATATTGTAGATGAAAAACTAAATAACCTGCCCGATGGTGAAACAGGTGAGTTACTTATCGGAGGCGAGGGTGTTGCCAAAGGCTATCTCAACCGGCCCGACCTGACAGCTGAAAAATTTATAAATGACCCTTTCTCAGGGATCCCGGGGAACATGCTTTACCGGACAGGCGACCTCGGAAAGATTAACGCAGGCGGCGAAATACAATGTCTTGGCAGGATAGACCACCAGGTTAAGGTACGCGGCTACCGTATTGAACTGGAAGAAATTGAGCACGCTTTGGTAAAACAGGATAATGTTAAAGAAGCGGTTGTAATAGCGCGGGAAGACACGCCCGGCGACCCGCGTTTGGTGGGCTACATCGTGCTGGCCGCCGCCAACGAGGGCGCAACACTTGCTTTACTTACCCGGCCATGGCAGGAAGCATTAATGGCAGTGCTGCCTGAATATATGGTTCCGGATGATTTTGTTTTACTGGAAGCTATCCCAATTACCCCAAACGGAAAAACTGACCGGAAATCGTTGCCAAAACCTGATTATAACGCCATAAGCCGCTCTGGCGAATATGTTGCCCCGCGCACTGACGTTGAAAAACAACTTGCCGAGATATGGCAGGAACTGTTGGGGCTTGAAAAGATCAGCATTTTTGATAACTTCTTTGCTTTAGGCGGACGTTCGCTGGTTGCTGTACAGATTATGGCGCGGATTGAAAAGGTTACCGGGAAGCGCCTGCCGCTCGCTACACTTTTTGAACATTCGACCATCGAAAAATTAGCGTTGAGGCTAAATGTTGATGCAAAATCAATTACATGGGAATCATTGGTGCCTATTAAACCAAAAGGCTCAAAAATGCCATTGTATATTGTTCACGGGGCGGGCTTAAACGTATTATTATTCAATGCCCTCGCCATGAATATGGATGAAGAACAGCCGGTGTACGGGCTACAGGCCAAAGGGCTTAACGGCATTGATGAACCGCTTGATGTGATGGAAGAAATTGCTGCCAATTATATTGCTGAGATCGTAGCCCAAAACCCAACCGGGCCTTATGCCCTGGCGGGTTACTCACTCGGCGGCACCATCGCTTACGAAATGGCCCATCAGTTAATAAAAATGGGTAAAGAGGTGAAGTTACTTGCTGTTTTTGATACTTATGCCAAACAAACCGACATCTATGACCCGGCATTAAAAAGAACGATCAACCGGGTCTGGCTATTTATCATGAAATTCCTTTATAGTTTTGTTTTATTTGCGCAGGATCCGAAAAGAACCTTTGAATATAAAACAACGGTTATCAGGCGCCGCATCATCCGGGTTTTCTGGAAGCTATCCGGAAAAGAAGAAAAACGGGAAGGTTTTTTTGCTTACGATAATGAAATTGACGAAGCCAGTGCAAAAGCCAAACGCAATTACTTTCAAAAACCGCTGGATATAAAAGTCGACCTTTTCAGGGCCAGGAAAAAGACCTTTTACATGGCAGACTTTAAATACCTGGGATGGCGCGAGTTTGCGCTAAAAGGGGTGAATGTAAATGACATTCCGGGCGAACACAATACTATTTTCGCGCCGCCTAATGATAAAGAGTTTGCCGTGGTATTGCAGCACTGTCTTGACAGGGTATCCGGATCCAAATTATGAAAGTATCTATTATAACGGTAAACTTTAACCAGCCCAGGGTTACTGAAGAACTGTTAGCCACCATACCGGCTATTGAAGATTTTGAGATAATCGTAGTTGATAACGGCAGTGAAAAAGATGTCACGCAGCAATTACAGATAAACTATCCCACTGTAAAATTCTTCCGTTCCGAAAAAAACCTGGGCTTTGCCGGCGGGAACAACCTGGGCATACTACAAGCCAGCGGCGAATACCTTTTTTTTGTAAATAATGATACAGAATTTACTCCCGGTTTAATGGAAATACTTTCGGAAGTGCTGGACAAGCATCCCGAAGTCGGCATGGTATCGCCCAAAATAAAATACTTTTACAATAAGGGAATGATACAGTACGCGGGCTATACCCCGCTGAATTATTATACCGGCCGCAACAGTTGTATTGGCTTACGTGAAAACGATGAAGGGCAATATGACCATATTACCGCCCCCACTGCCTATTGCCACGGCGCAGCCATGATGGTAAGGAAAAAAGCCATTGAAAAAGCAGGGATGATGAATGAAAATTTCTTTCTATACTATGAGGAACTCGACTGGGGCGAACATATCAAACGGGCCGGATACCAGGCATGGGTTTGTACCGAAGCGCTGATATACCATAAAGAATCGGTTTCTGTTGGTAAAAACAGCCGACTGAAAGAATACTTTATGAACCGCAACCGGATCCTGTTTATGCGGCGCAATGCCCCTTTTTTTAAGAAGATTATTTTCTATCTTTATTTTATACTGCTGGTTGTACCGCGCAATGTGATCAGCTACATCAAGGCAAAAAACTACAATTATATACCTACCCTTATTAAAGCTGTGTGGTGGAATCTGACCCACAATAAAAACAGTAAAGATTTGGGATACCGTTAAAACCTGCATTAATGAAACTTACTTTTTGGTTAAGCCTGTTTGTTGTTTTCTATACTTTTATGGGGTATGGTATCCTGTTGTACCTTATTATCAAATTAAGGAGGTTGATAAAAGGAAAACGAGCAACGGTTACCCCGCTAAATAATTTGCTGCCACAATGCACCCTTGTAGTAGCCGCGTATAACGAGGAGCATTTTATAGCCGAAAAAATAAAAAACTGCCTTGAATTAAAGTATCCGCAGGGAAAGCTGAAATTTTTAATTATTACAGATGGCTCCACCGATAAAACGGTTGAAATTGTAAGGCGTTACCCCCAGATCCAACTATTACACCAGGATACCCGGGCCGGTAAAATTGCTGCCGTACACCGTGCCATGGAGTTTGTAGACACCGAAATTGTGGTTTTTACAGATGCCAATACCTTTTTAAACCCCGACGCGATCATCAATATATGCAGGCATTATACCGATGAAACAGTTGGCGCCGTAGCCGGTGAAAAACGGGTACATATTGACGAAAATGCCGATGCCAGCGCGGCGGGCGAAGGTTTTTACTGGAAATATGAATCGGCCCTGAAAAAATGGGACTCTGAATTGTATTCGGTAGTTGGGGCCGCAGGTGAATTATTTAGTGTAAGACGTTCGCTTTACCGGGATGTTGAACCAGATACGGTGTTGGATGATTTTATGATCTCGATGCTGATCGCTTTGCAGGGTTACCGGATAGTTTACGAACCACAGGCATACGCGCTGGAAACAGCATCTGAAAATGTAACTGAAGAATTGAAAAGAAAAATAAGGATCGCAGCAGGCGGCATCCAGTCTATTTTACGCTTAAAAAGCCTTTTTAACCCGTTTAGATACCCGGTTCTATCGTTTCAGTACATCAGTCACCGGGTTTTAAGGTGGACGGTTACACCATTCCTGCTTATCCTGGTATTTGTGTTAAATGTGCTTTTAGCATTGCGCCCTGAAGATATTTTCTTTAAGGTAATATTGGTTGGCGAGGTATTTTTTTACGTACTTGCCCTCACCGGTTTTATTATGGAAAAAAGACAGATCCGTATCAAAGTACTGTTTATCCCCTATTACTTTTGTGTGATGAACTATGCCGTCTTGATGGGAATCATCCGTTTTTTCACTAAAAAACAAAGCGCCATGTGGGAAAAAGCACAACGTAAGCAATAATGATTCTCTTACTAAATTGTTTATTTGTTCACCGAAAACGTCAATCCCAATTTCTCATCCGCAGAGCTGCTACCCAGTACCAATTTATAAGTTCCGGGGTATAATTTCCAGCTATGCGTTGCCAGATCCCATTTTTGAAGCTCCTCTACCGGTATTTTTATACTGACGGTTTGCGTGCCGCCTTTGGTTACCGAAACCCTTTTAAAGCTCTTTAACTCTTTAACAGGCATACGGTCAATTTGCGGATACTCAATATACGCTTGAACCACTTCGTCGCCATCCATTGCGCCGGTGTTTTTTACCTGGATCACTGCACTAATAGTATCCTTCAGTTTATACTTTTCTTTGACGCCATTTTTTGCCTCATAAGCAAACGTAGTATAGCTTAAGCCGAAGCCGAACGGGTATTGCACGGGGCCATTGTAATAGCGGTAAGTTCGGCCCTTCATGTTATAATCGCTGTAATCAGGTACATTACTTAAGGCCTTATAAAAAGTAAGCGGCAAATGGCCGGATGGAGAAACATCGCCAAAAACAAGATCCGCAAGCGCGTTGCCGCCTTGCTCACCCGGATACCAGGCCATGATCACGGCATCAGCGTAAGGGGCAATGGCATCAATATCCACATCGCTGCCAGCAGTAATTACCGCGATGATGGGTTTATGCTCGCAGCTTTTACGCAGTTCCTTCATAAACTTAATTTCGCTGGCGGGCAGGCTTAAACTCTTTTTATCGCCGCCTGATTCCGAAAGAAATGCATCGCCTGCTTCCCCTTCTAATACGGGGGATAAGCCAATGACGGCTATAGTGGCTTCGGCATTGCCGGCTGCCCAGGTGCCGCCGAAATGTACGGTATCTTTATAGTCGCAACCGAGGTCGTATTCCACCCTGGTGCCGGGGCCGAGGGTTTTAGTGATCCCCTCTACAAAATTCACTACTTTACTGCTGGTGCCATGGTAGTTGCCTACCATAGGGTCAATTGACCCGGCATTGGGGCCAATCACCATC
The DNA here is from genome assembly GCF_903913935.1 of uncultured Mucilaginibacter sp. Lineage (GTDB taxonomy): Bacteria > Bacteroidota > Bacteroidia > Sphingobacteriales > Sphingobacteriaceae > Mucilaginibacter. The sequence continues at coordinate 14,141 of NZ_CAIWNH010000347.1, read as the reverse complement.
ATGCTGCCCAGCGTGTTTTTATTCAATGGTAAGGTATTGTTGTCATTTTTGAGGAGCACCATGCTTTGCTGTGCCGCTTTACGAGCCAATGCAACGTGAGCATCATTGTGAACACTATCGGCGCCGTAGGCATGATAAGGGTTCAATGCAGGGTCATCATAAAAACCAAGTTTAAATTCGGTGCGCAAAATGCGCGACAGGGCACCGTCGATCTCTTTTTCGGTCAATAAACCCTTTTTTACGGCGTTAATGGCATCTTCCTGCAGAACGGAGGAACAATCCAGGTCGATACCTGCTTTTATAGCCGCCGCAGCTGTTTCCACCGGGCCGGGCAAGGTTTTGTGTGTTTCATAAACATCATTCAGTGCGCCGCAATCGGTTACCACGTGGCCTTTAAAACCCCATTCTTTTCTTAAAATATCGGTCAGCAACATTTTATTGATAGAATTTGGCATACCGTTAACGCGGTTATAAGCGCTCATCACCGATTCAACGCCGTTGGTTACCAGCGTATGAAAGGCATATAAATAAGTTTCGCGCAGATCTTTTTCATCTACCACAGCATCAAATTTATCGCGTGTTGCTTCAGGCCCGCTATGTACAGCGAAGTGCTTGGCTGTTGCCGACGCTTTTAAATACCGCGGATCATCGCCCTGCATACCTTTTACAAATGCCGAACCCATGGTGGCGGTTAAAAACGGATCCTCGCCATAAGTCTCCTGTCCCCTGCCCCAGCGTGGGTCGCGGAAGATATTGATATTGGGTGTCCAGAAAGTGAGGCCCATGTATTGAATGCGTTTATCTTTGGCTACGGCCAGGTTATATTTTGCCCTTGCTTCAGTAGATATGACGGTTGATTCCTGTTTAAGCAGGTCGTCATTAAACGTAGCTGCCATGCCGATAGCCTGCGGAAAAATGGTAGCCTCACCGGCCCTTGCTACACCGTGGAGCGCTTCGTTCCACCAGTTGTAGGCAGGTATGCCAAGGCGCGGCACCGCTTTGCTTTGGTAACCCAGCAGGGAAACTTTTTCTTCTAAAGTTAATCGTGATACCAGGTCTTTAACACGGGAATCTATGGGTTGAGATGGGTCTTTATAGATCAGCTTGTCCTGCGCTTTCAAAAAAAACGGTAAAAAAGACAGGCAAACAAGTAGATAGACAATCGTAGTTAATTTAATTTTCATAGCTGGCGCTAATTTAATGGTTTTTGTAAAAGTTATGGGATAAAAAACGAATTCGTAGATACGTGATGCCTTACGTCCCCCACCATACAGGCCGAAGGTAAATTCGTCAGGCAACATTAATAATTTACGGTGCGATTTTAGTGTCCGCCGTTTTAGAGACGCGATGCATCGCGTCTCTACGAAATTCTACCTTAAAACATTTACATTAGCGAAACCAATACAACATGGATCTTAAAATTCGACAATGAAAACTATATCCAAACTATTATTCGTTTTCTTACTGGCAGTGAGTTCAACCTGCGCCATCGCCCAGCAGGCTCCCTATGACACCACCAACAGGCCCCAGCTGATCTCCAAACAATTCAGCTTTACGGAAGGTGCTTCAGTAGATAAAAAAGGGAACGTATTTTTTACAGACCAACCTAATAACAAGATCTGGGAATACAGTACAGATGGCAAACTGACCGTGTTTATGGATAGCACAGGCCGATCCAACGGGATGTATTTTGATAAAAAAGGAAACCTGGTTACCTGTGCAGATGAGCATGAACAGCTATGGTCTATCAGCCCGGATAAAAAGGTAAAAGTACTACTGACAGATTACCAGGGCCATTTGATGAACGGCCCAAATGATATCTGGATCGATAACAAAGGCGGCATTTATATGACCGACCCTTATTACCAGCGCCCCTGGTGGAACCGCAACAAACCCGACCTGGACGGCGAAAAAGTTTATTACCTGCCAAAAGGCAAAACCCAACCCATTATTGTGGATGCCGACCAGAAAAAACCTAACGGAATTATTGGCACTCCGGATGGCAAATACCTGTTTGTGGCCGATATTGCTGATAATAAAACCTATAAATACGTCATCAACAAAAACGGCACCCTTAGCGATCGCAAACTATTTGTTGAACAAGGCTCGGATGGGATGACGCTGGATGAAAAGGGCAATGTTTACCTTACCGGAAAAGGTGTTACCATTTATGATCCCGAAGGGAAAAAGATAGGCCATATTGAGATCCCTGAGCCGTGGACAGCCAATTTATGTTTCGGTGGAGCTAATAAGGATGTTTTGTTTATAACGGCTTCGAAGGCAATCTATATCGTGAAGATGAATGTTAAGGGGGTGGAGTGAGGGTTGGTGGATTAAGTTGACCCGATAGCTATCGGGTGAGTTAGATTAGATTGATTGAGATGCTTGTTTCTATTTTCTTTGGCTAAATTGCTGGCATAGAATAATCCCTATATTGTGCCCATCATCCACCGCCAAAAACTAATCGAAGCCCTCAATAACCCCGATAAAATATGGGACGTCATCATCGTTGGCGGGGGCGCAACCGGTTTAGGCACGGCCGTTGATGCGGCATCGCGCGGTTATCAAACTTTACTATTAGAACAGGCTGATTTTGCTAAAGGTACCTCCAGCAGGAGCACTAAACTGGTACATGGCGGGGTTAGGTATTTGGCGCAGGGCGATATTGGTTTGGTAAGAGAGGCTTTGTATGAGCGCGGTTTGCTTTTAAAAAATGCCGCCCATTTAGTTAAAAATGAATCTTTTATCATCCCAAATTACCAATGGTGGAAAGGCGCTTATTATTCCATTGGCTTAACTTTATATGACCTATTGGCCGGGAAACTGAGTTTTGGGCATTCGAAACATATCTCCAAAAAGGAAACCAACGACAGGTTGCCAGGTATCAAACAGCAGGGCCTTTATGGCGGTGTGGTTTACCACGACGGGCAGTTTGACGATGCGCGGCTGGCTGTTAACCTTGCCCAAACCTGTTTGGAGCAGGGCGCAACAGTTTTAAACTATTTTAAAGTTACCGGTTTACTAAAAGAGAATGGAAAAACTACCGGTGTTTCGGCAACGGACGTAGAAACCGGCATAGTTTATCAACTCAAAAGCAAAGCGGTGATTAACGCTACAGGTGTTTTTGTGGATGAACTGATGCAGCAGGACGAGCCGCATAAAAAACCGTTGGTACGACCGAGCCAGGGGATTCATATAGTGATTGACAAATCGTTTATGCCGGGCAATGATGCTTTGATGATCCCCGAAACGGATGACGGGCGGGTGCTTTTTGCGGTGCCATGGCATGGGAAACTTTTAATTGGCACTACGGATACACCTATTGATGAACACAGCCTTGAACCGCGCGCTTTAGAAGAGGAAATTGGCTTTGTAATGCGGAATATCGGCAGGTATTTAACCAAAGCGCCCGAACGGAAAGATGTGCTGAGCATATTTGCCGGGTTGCGCCCTTTGGCTGCACCGCAGGAAGGTAAAAAGGGTACCAAAGAGATCTCGCGCAGGCATAAACTCATTGTTTCTACCTCCGGGTTGATCACCATTACCGGTGGTAAATGGACCACCTATCGCCGTATGGCACAAGATACGGTTGATAAAGCGATTGAAACAGCCGGACTTGATCCGAGAAAATGTATTACAACTACTTTACCTATCCATGGAAACATGAAAGTAGTGGACCGTACCGATCACTTGTATGTTTATGGCAGCGACCTGGATGCTTTGTTGGATTTGATAAGGGAAAACCCTGATTTGGCCGAAAAACTTCACCCTGATTTAGATTATATAAAAGCCGAAGTAGTTTGGGCCGTACGCTATGAAATGGCCCGGACGGTTGAGGATGTGCTTGCAAGACGGGTAAGGGTGCTGTTTCTGGACGCTAAAGCGGCTATCAAAATGGCGCCGGTTGTGGCCGGATTAATGGCTATCGAACTAAAAAAAGATAAAAATTGGGAGGCAAGCCAGGCTGGCGAATTTATTAAGCTGGCTAAAGGCTACCTGTTATAAACACTCTTATCCGGCATTCATAAACTCATTAATTGCTTCAATGTAATGGCACCCCTGGCGGTTATGCGAACGCATTTTAGCCGCGATGCTGTTGATTACCCGCTGAATCTTTACTTCAATTTTAACCAGCGGGCAAACGCCTGAAGTTTTTATGGCGAACTGTTGATCTGCCGAAATTTGGTTCAGTTTATTTTTAATGGCTTTTAACGCAGGCGCGTTTTTGCGCATCTGGTGCCAATCCATAAACTCTGCCATTTGCTCCGCTATGATCGCCATTGCTTTTGGAGCCTCCGCTTCTCTTTTTTGCAGGGTTTCATCCTTTAATTTCGCCAGTTCATCTACATTGACCAGGGTGATACCTGGCATCCCTTTTACTGAGCTTTCCACATTGTTAGGGACAGAAAGATCAATGATCAGCTTCTCGCCTTTATCTTTAAAATATGCGCTTATAACTGTGGGCTCAACTGCGTTTGTGGCAGTTAGTATAATATCAGCACCTGCAATACATGCTTCCAGGTTATCAATGGCATCATATTTTAAATTTAGCTCCGCTGCAAGATGAACGGCTTTTTCTTCTGACCGGTTAACCAGCGTAATATTGGTTGTCCCCAGGTAGTCAACCAGGTTTTTGCAGGTGTTCCTGCCTATTTTTCCGGTGCCAATCAACAGTATTTTTTTATCCCTGACATCTTCAAAATGCGATTTGATGTACTGCACTGCCGCAAAGGAAACGGATACCGTGCCCCCACTTAACGCCGTATCATTTTTGATAGTTTTTGAAGTTTGTAAAACACAGTTCACCAAACGGTCTAAAAAACAATTGATAAACCCACGCTCCCTGGCAAATTTAACCGATTGTTTTATCTGGCCGATGATCTCGTAGTCGCCCAATATCTGCGAATCAAGCCCCGCTCCTACGTTAAATAAATGTTCTACAGCCTTTTCGCCGTTTTTAATATAGGCTAAATTTTTAAAGTCTTCTGCGGTACCCAAAGTTTGGGTGCATAACAAATTGATCAGTTGTTCCGGCTGATCAGCAAAGCCATAGATCTCGGTGCGGTTACAGGTGGAAACAATGAAAAAGGAATCCAACCCAAAGGAAGGAGCAATATGAAAAATATCTTCATACTGTTCGTTATTAACGGCAAATTGCCCCCTTGTGCCTGCATCTGTTTTTTTATAGTTGATGCCGGCAATAAAGAAATTTGAAATATTAAGGGGGCGATTTATTTCCATTTTTTTCTTTAAACTAATAACGCTATAAATGTTAATACGGATGTCCGGAATATAATTATTATTGTCAATTAACTGTCATTTAGCTGGTTTATTGTATGTTAAGGCACTTATTTGGTGCATTAGCGGAATATTATTAAAAAAAACAGGCCCGGAAAATATTTCCGGGCCTGTTTAAACAATAAACCAATCAATTATTAACTCATCTCAAATTACATTTGAACAACAGTAGACCTTAAAGATTCTACGATCTTCCCAAGCGAATTAATGATACTTGCCGGAACTTTATTTTTGTTGGCTCCTGTTACCAGGTCGGCCACAAAAGCATCAAAATCGGCATTGGTAGCTTTGCCATTCATACGGTCGTTTGTAGCCGGATTATGTGCGTCGTGCATGTTCAAACCGATATAGATATAATCTTTCGCTCCGGTTGCACCTGCCACAAAAGTGGTGAGGTTTTCACTCAGGTCGGTAAAACCTGATAGATCGCCTTTGGTAACTTCAGAAAGCAACACGGTAAAGTGTCCGTTAATTTTACTGTCGCCAGCGATTACAAAAATGGTGCTGTCAATCACGCCGCGGATTGCCAGACGGCCTTTCTCTATCATGGCGCCAGAATGTGTTGGATCAGCAACTAACGCTGTTCCGCCTAATGTATCATAAAGGGCAGTGCCGATAGTTGTTTTTGCAGGCATCGGGCTTGAACTTTTGCTGCATGATTCTATTAGCAAAACAGAAAAAAATGCAGCAAGGGCGATGGGTAGGAATGTTAACTTTTTCATAGGGTTTTTAAATTACTTTTGTGATTACTTTATAAATTTTATATGTGTAAGAAGATGCTGCCACCGGACAGCTGTGTTTGAGATTTTCGGCAGTTGGCATAAAGCGGTCTGCTTTGTAAGGGAAATGAGCCTTAAAATTGTTTACTACCTGGTCGCCGGTAGTTTTAACCGGGAAGAAGGTAAATACAACAATACTTGTTTGCGGATTTACCAATACGTGATCAACCCCTTTTTGGTGAACCATAAAGGAAGAAATCTTGTTGGCATCGTCTTGTGTGATACGCTGTTTAACATCGATCCGGGCCATCACCCTTGTAAAAGCATCAGGAGCGGGGCGATAAACAAAATAAATGTGCACAGCTAACACCACAAACAGGAACAAAAATATCCCGAAGGTGTAGAGCAGAATTTTGGTGATTTTTTTTTTCATGGCAGTGTAGATTAATTGTTTATTAAGTTTGATTTATTCGAGATGCCTTTTCTGACATTTCTCTTACAATTACGGAGAACCTGCTATGGGCGGTTTTATCAAATCTTGAAAAAAGATAGTCCTGTAAGTTGTAAGGATTTATTCCAACATCTTTCCATTTTGATCATCCTGAAACAGCGCTGATTATTGTTAATTCAAAACGGTTGCTTATATCCAATAATTCCCTATTTTTAACCAACCAACCTGCGACCAATTTAAATTATGGAAGAAAAATACATTTTGGCTTTAGACCAGGGCACTACCAGTTCGCGGGCTATTATTTTTGATCATCAGGGGCAGATCATGTCTGTCGCCCAAAAAGAATTCACTCAAATTTTTCCACAACCGGGATGGGTGGAGCATGACCCGAACGAGATCTGGTCGTCGCAGGCAGGCGTAGCCGCCGAAGTAACGGCCAAATTCGGCATCAACGGTACCAATATTAGCGCCATCGGTATCACCAACCAGCGTGAAACCACCATCGTTTGGAACCGGGAAACCGGGCTGCCTGTTTACAATGCTATCGTTTGGCAGGACAGGCGGACCGCCGCTTTTTGCGACAACTTGAAAAATGAAGGTTTAACGGAACCTATCCGCACAAAAACTGGCCTCATTATCGATGCTTATTTTTCGGCCTCTAAAATAAACTGGATCCTGAACCATGTTGAAGGTGCCAAAGAATTGGCTGCTGCCGGCAAACTTGCCTTCGGAACAGTTGACAGCTGGCTGGTTTGGAAATTTACTCGCGGCAAAGTGCATGTTACTGATGTAACCAATGCCAGCCGCACCATGCTTTATAATATCAAAACACTGGAATGGGACGAAGATTTATTGCAGATCTTTGGCGTTCCACGTAATATGCTGCCCGAAGTAAAACAGTCAAGCGAGGTTTATGGCGAAACTGCTACGACCATTTTTGCTTCAAAGATTCCCATTGCAGGCATTGCGGGCGACCAGCAGGCAGCCCTATTCGGGCAAATGTGTATTGATAAGGCCATGGTAAAAAACACATACGGCACAGGTTGTTTTATGCTGATGAATATCGGAGACAAGTTTATCGCATCAAAGAACAACCTGCTGACGACTATTGCCTGGAAGATCAATGGAAAAACTGAATATGCATTTGAAGGCAGTATTTTTATAGGCGGCGCCGTGGTGCAATGGCTGCGCGATGGCCTGGGTATTATCAGATCTTCGGCAGAGGTGGAAGACCTGGCCATGCAAGTAGAAGATACCGGGGGCGTTTACTTTGTTCCGGCATTTGCGGGACTTGGGGCTCCTTACTGGGACTCAGAAGCAAGGGGGACTATTGTTGGCCTAACACGGGGTTCAACATCGGCTCATATTTCCAGGGCGGCTATTGAAAGTATTGCTTTTCAAACGGTGGATGTTTTAAAAGCAATGGAAGCCGATGCCGGTTTAAAAATTAAAGAGTTACGGGTTGATGGCGGCGCAACAGCCAATAACCTGCTGATGCAATTCCAGGCTGACTTGTTAAATTGCAAAGTGATCCGCCCAAAAATTGTGGAAACAACGGCGCTCGGGGCAGCATATTTGGCCGGGCTGGCAGTTGGCTATTGGAAAACCGTAGAGGAGATCCAGCAGCAATGGCAATCCGAAAGGGATTTTATTCCTGATGCTGATCCGGCCGATGTGGAGAAAGCCATGGCGGGATGGAAAAGGGCGGTGAGCGCAGCGAGGAGTTTTTAAGATAAGTCCGAAGTCTTGAGTCGAAAGTCTTAAGTCTGACTGCCGGCAGTTTTTTGACTTTGGACTTGCGACTCAAGACTTTAGACTAACAATAATAAACCAACATAAACCCAAATCAAATGACCCCATTTATGGCCGAAATGATCGGCACCATGCTATTGATACTTTTAGGCGACGGCGTAGTTGCCAATGTTTTATTGAATGACACCAAGGGTAATAATGGCGGCCTCATCGCCATCACTACAGCCTGGGGGCTGGCGGTTTATGTGGGTGTAGTAGTTGCGGGGCCATACAGCGGCGCACATTTAAACCCTGCGGTAACCATAGGGTTGGCCATTGCGGGTAAGTTTGCCTGGGCGCTGGTTCCGGGTTATATTGCTGCGCAGATGCTGGGGGCATTTATGGGTGCATTTTTGGTTTGGTTGATGTATTATGATCATTTTCAGCGTACCAATGCGCCTGGTTCTATATTGGCGGTTTTTTGTACCGGGCCTGCTATTCGCAATTATGTGTCCAATATAGTTAGCGAAGTCATCGGCGCCTTTGTGCTGGTATTTACAGTTTTTTATATTTCGGGTGCACAGATCACGCCAAGTAAAACCCCTATCGGGCTGGGCTCCGTTGGCGCGTTGCCTGTGGCCCTATTGGTTTGGGTGATCGGCCTTTCGCTTGGCGGCACAACGGGCTATGCCATCAACCCGGCCCGCGACCTTGGCCCGCGCATCGTTCATTTTCTTGTCCCGATAAAAAATAAGGGAACAAGCGATTGGGCATATGCATGGATTCCCGTTATAGGGCCGATAGTTGGCGCCGCACTGGCTGCGGTTTTATATCTGAATTTGCATATTTAAAGTATGACAGAAAATGATAGTGAAATATCCAGAATTGAACTTTAAAAGCCATCCTCCCGTCAAATCAAAATAACCATATAAAGAATAATGTGGGTGATTTTAACGCAAAGATTCGGAGAAGGCACGGAGAACGCTAAGTTTTTACTTTCAAAGTGATCTGCTTTAGCTATTTAAATAAAAACTAAAAAACTCTCTGTGTCCTCTGCGACTTCTCTGTTTCTCTGTGTTAAAAAATCTTCATAATTAGTTCTTTGATCCATACAAATCATCATAGAATCAATTAATTTCCGGCCAGCAGTACCCGGTTTGAAATATTTATTTTTAATTTTCGGGCTTGTATAGTAAAGAAGAAGCATCGCAACTCCGCCAGGCATTCTGGACAGCTTTCGGGCAATATATTTCGCCGCAATTATCGGCCGAAGGGCTAAGGGTAAACTGGATAAATTATAAAACGGGGCTCAAACACGTTTTCTTTAAAATGGAAGCGGATAAAAAAACCGCGACCATCAGTATTGAAATGGCCCATCCCGACAGCGGCATACAGGAGCTATTTTTTGAGCAGTTTTTGGAGTTTAAAAATATCCTTCATACTACTACTGCCGAAGAATGGCTGTGGGAGGTGCACCATACCGACGACAGCGGCAAAGTAACCAGTCGCATCTACCGACAACTCAACGGTGTAAGTATTTTTAATAAAAACGACTGGCCCGCGCTGATCTCCTTTTTTAAACCGCGCATCATTGCACTGGATGAGTTTTGGAATGACGTGAAGGACGGGTTTGATGCACTCAAATAATGTCTGAACTCGAATTTATCGAATTCATGGAATTTAAGAATTTTAAGAAATAGCATTATTCTATTCCCTATGGCGATTCAATCGCTTTTAAAAAGGAGGCTCCTACAGAGCCTCAAAAACGGATCAAATTTTTCTATAAACAGGCCGCTCCTCCGGAGCTAATGCTAACCTGTATATCAGACTCCAGAGGAGTCCCGTGTTTATAGAAAAGTAAATTGAAAATTAAGGCTCCAATGGAGCCTCCTCCCGGTTGTTTTATTTAAAAAGCGATTGCCTAATGGCCAATTCTGTTAATTCCTTAATTCGAAAAATTCGTGTTCAGACGAAATTAACCCAGCGCAAATTTAACCGCCGCATTTGCATGTAGTACAGTGGTATCAAATAGCGGCACCGAACAATCTTCCGGCTTTATCAGGTGCGGAAATTCGGTACAGCCTAAAATAACGCCTTCCCCACCCTGTTCAATCAAACCATTGATGATCCGGAGAAATTGAACTTTGGTTGCGGCGGTAAAAATATCTTTCCCGAACTCCTCAAAAATGGCGTTATGGATCAATTGCCTGTCTTCAGCGCCGGGGATCAGTACTTCAATTTGCTTTTCGAGAAGTTTGTCTTTAAAGAAATCCTGTTCCATGGTGATCCTGGTGCCCAGCAGGATCACTTTTTTGATGCCGCGGGAAGCGATCTCTTCGGCGGCCGCTTCGGCAATATGGATCAGCGGGATGTTTAATTTTCGCCTCACCACATCCGCAATTAAATGCGGGGTATTGGCACAAAAAATAATCCCATCGGCGCCGTCATGCTCCAGCTTTTGAGCTATTGCCGTAAACTTTTTGGTAAGCACATCCCATTCTGCAGGATCAACCGGCGGCCTGAATTCTTCAAAATTGACGGAATAAAGCAGGATCTTAGCAGAATTCAAACCACCAAGCAATTCATTAGTTTTTTGGTTGATAAGCCGGTAATAATCAATAGTGGAAACCCAGGTAGTGCCGCCGATAAGGCCGAGTGTTTTCATAATGCATTGTGTTTAGGGTGCAAATTAAGGATTACAGCGTTTAGTTAATGTTATTTTAGAATAGATTTCATCACTTTATATCCTAAAATCATTACTCTGCAGTACCATAACCGCCCGAGATCCCAAAATCTTTTAATCCTACAAATCCCAATCTTTTTTTACTAACTTTGTTAGCATGAGACGTTCCGGGAGTGCCGATCTGCCTTTGCATTATGGCCATGTACCTGTTTGGCTCGCCGAACGCATGGCAAAGCTGGGCCTGGCCGTGGTGGAAAACATTGTGCTGGACTACGGCAGGGACGAAGTTTTAGCCCGCCTGAGCGACCCTTTCTGGTTCCAGAGCCTGGGCGCGGTGATGGGGATGGACTGGCATTCTTCGGGTATCACCACCTCAGTAATGGGTGCTTTAAAACGTTCAATCAACCCGCATAGCAAAGAGCTGGGCATTTATATCTGCGGCGGCAAGGGCAAGTATTCTAAACAAACGCCTGATGAGTTGATAAGGATTGGCCATGCTACCGGGCTGGATGGCGACTACCTGGTAAAATGCAGTAAACTTAGCGCCAAGGTGGATAATACGGCGGTACAGGATGGCTTTCAATTATACACGCACAACTTTATATTAAGCAGCAGCGGCAAATGGGCAGTAGTGCAGCAAGGCATGAGCAATGAAACCAGTACGGCCCGGCGCTATCACTGGCATTCGGAAGCGATGAGTACTTTTGTGGATGACCCGCATACCTCTGTCTACGGGCAAAATGCCGGTAATATTATTAACATGGCTGATAGCAGGGCGCAAAGCAGCCGGAATGCGATCATGCAGATAGCCGGTGAACAACCCGACCGCATGTTAAAGGAGATCAGCAAACTGATAATGCCGGCACATCATGATGTACAGGCGAAAGATGTTGACCTGAAAAGGCTGGGAGCAGTTTTATGGCTGGCACATGAAAAACAGCCGAAGGATTTTGAGGGACTTTTACAGCTACAGGGCCTGGGTCCGCGCACATTGCAGTCGCTGGCTTTAGTGAGCGAGGTGATCCATGGCACACCGTCCCGGTTTAAGGACCCTGCACGATTTTCATTTGCGCATGGCGGAAAAGACGGTCACCCCTTCCCTGTGCCCTTGAAAGTTTATGATGAAACCATTGGCATATTACAAACGGCCATTCACAAAGCAAAGATCGGCGAATCAGAAAAGAATGAAGCCATCAAGCGCTTATCAAAAATAGCAGCGCAGGCCGAAAAAGATTTTACACCGAATGCTAATTTTGATAAAGTGATTGAACGGGAAAGAAAGGACTCGTGGAAATACGGCGGCCGCACCGTTTTGGGGAAAGCCAAACCGCCAGCGCAGCTGACGTTATTTTAGGTAAAACATTTTTGAGCAATCAGGTGTTGTAAACCTAAAATCTGCAACAACAGAATTTTTCTTAAACAGTATTACCGGCTAAATAAATCAACACACAATTTTTTAAAAAACGTATTAAATTATTTAATCCAACTCGTTAATAAATTTACAAGCTTTCTAAAATTGCCCGGTTGTTTGCAATTATTGCGCTAAAAGATTTACGTATTACCAGGTTTTTAATTATTTCCAGATATTTAGTATATAATTGTAATTAGAGTCACATTTATTTGGGCAAAAAGCAAAAAAATTTGGAATTACAATAAATATTTCTAATTTTTGATGAAGAATTTAATAACGATTCAAAGATATTTGATAAATAACCATTAAAATCTACGATTATGAATGTAAAATTGTTTGCCGAAATCATAAAAACCATTAAAGATATATTTACTCCGCGCGACAAAAAATTAATACCTGTTAAAGTTTACGCTAACAATCGCCGCAATATCAGGTAATTCTTAATTAAATCTCCCTTGCAGGTTGTTCCAAATTTCATTTGAAATAGTTTCGGCATCCCTATTTCCATTTGTTTTAAAAATTTCTTCCTCGGATTGCAATAACTCCATTACTTCAAAATATTTATCGCGTACATTTTTAAGGTTTTCGAGTGTTTCGTAAAGTTCAATTGAAGTTCTCCCCTTTTTTAATCGATCCATGCTTTGTTCAGGCGTAATGTCAATAAAAATATTAACATCTGGCCTTAGTAAATTGGCGCTAAGTGAATTTGCCTGGATCACCCAGTTCAAATCCATGTGGCTGCTTTGATAAGCATATGACGAAAAATAATACCGGTCGGTAATTACAGTATAGCCTTCCTCCAGCATTTTGATAATGCCGTTTGTTTTGTTTAAAAGATGGTCGAGCCTGTCGGCAACGAAAAGACCGGCGATCACCCGATGGTCCGCCTCCATTTTATGTGTAAAAATATCCCGAATGATTTTGCCGATAGGGCTTTCAGTAGGTTCGCAGGTGGTGTAAACTTTTAATCCGGCTTGTTCAAGTTTGTCTTTCAGTAATTTTACCTGGGTGCTTTTACCGCTTCCGTCGATGCCTTCAAAGGCAATAAAAAGGTTTTTCTTCATTAAGATATTGATCCGGATTTATATTCATCCAAATATACAGCCTTAATCGGAAACTTTGCAGGGAGCCTCACCTAAATCCTCTCCAAAGGAGAGGACTTTAAGAATATTAATTTAAAAACCCTCTCCATTGGAGAAGTCAGGGTGAGGCAACTGCGCTATTTAAATGTTGCCAAAATTGCCTTTGCTGAATCAAGGTGCATTTTAATCGTTGGCAACGTCGCAATCGCAAACTTATCAACGTCCGCATCCGTGCTTTTACCGGCATTTGTAAATAAATCATATGCCGCCTGGTGGCCGGCGACCATCATTGTTAAATAAGCCTTATCAAAAGCTGCGCCGTTTTGTTTGGATAGTGTAGCGATCAGTTGCTGATGGGTGGGGCTAATCGTATCAAGACTATCGATCAATTTGCTTGTTTCCATCTTTTTTAAAGCACTGTCGGCGTTTGTGTGATCGTTCATCATCATCTTGGCAAAGCCAATCACCTGCTGGTTATTTGAATTGGTGATAGCGAGGCCTGAGGCCTTAATTTCGGTCAGGCCTCCTTCGATAGCGGCTTTTATAAATTTCTGTCCGGCAGAGTCAACCTTTGGCTCATTGTTGTAGTGTTTGCCATGATTATTCTGACAAGCCTGGGCAAACATGAATAAGATCATCCCAATTGCCAGAAAAGTTATATTTTTCATTTTGAAAGGGTTATAATTAATAAAGGTATAACATTTGCAAATGAATATAGTTTAATGCAGACTGTCAATTATTAAAATATATTTCATGGAATATGGAT
>NZ_CAIWNH010000346.1 GCF_903913935.1 uncultured Mucilaginibacter sp. | reverse complement strand
GGTTCATGTTCGCTTTGATGCCAAAACGCTACTGGCCATGAAGCATTTTAAATTGGCAACAGGTATCGACATGACCCGGCTGATCGCCTTTTCGGTAAGGGAACTCTTTAGACTGCATCCCGAATTAAAAATAATAATTAAACAATTTATCCAAAATCTTGAAGAATGAACTGGTTACACTTTTTAACATGGATCGCCGGTATATACTTATTGTATTACCTGGTGAATGTCCTGATCGATGCTGCCGGAAGCGGACGCTCTCCGGCAGATCACTCCTTAACAAACGAACTTACTTTTTCAGAAGAGGTTCAAACCAAACGGCTCGAACATGAGCCGGAAAATGGCAGCAAAAAAAATAATAACCCAGGCGTAAACGATACAGGTGTTAAGATCAAGGCGGAGCCGGCAGTGATGGCTTCGGGCGGTGTTCCCATAAAAGACCTTTTTAACCTCGTCCGGCAGGAAGCCATTTTCTATACACGGGCAGTAAGCTTTTAATCATGAAAAAAGTATTGACATTTTGCTGCTGCCTGCTGGCATTGGGCGCCACGGCGCAACCCGGACTGGATGAAATGCAGCAGGCGCAGCAATCTCTTACCTCGTCATTTTTTTCAGCGTTAGATTGCTCACTGGTGCTTGCAGGGATCTTCGGGATCTTGGGAGCGTTAAGGATTTATCATAACTGGCAGATGGGTAGGCCCCGTATTACCGAAGAAGTGGCTGCCTGGTTTTTTGCCGCCATCTTTATGGTTTTGATGGGTTCTTTCCTCCAGGCTATTTTCGGTATCTGATCAAACTACCTGTATTTTTTTAGGCGGTTCCGCGAACGGAAGCCGCCTTTTTTATTGCCTAAAATTTCCAATAATTTTTAATAACAAACCCAAAAACAACAAATGAACAAATTAAAACAATTATGGGCCACAGCCGCGCTGATGGTCCTGGGGACGGTTACGGCCTTCGCCCAAAACGGGGTTACCGGTCTGAACACCGCTACTTCTTCTCTTAAAACGTATGTTGACCCGGTAACCAACATCGCTTTAGTGATCGGCGGTATTGTTGGTATTGTCGGGGCCATCCGGGTTTATTCCAAATGGAATTCCGGGGACCAGGATATTAACAAGGAACTTATGGGATGGGGCGGTTCATGCGTATTCCTCGTAGTTTCTGCCGTGATCATCAAGGCTTTCTTTGGATTAACCTAATGGGTAAGCGGTTTGCAGTATATAAGGGGCTTCAAAAACCCCTTATTTTTCGCGGGTTCAAGGGTAAATTTATTTATTGGGGCTTAGGCTCTATGCTGGCGGGACTGGTGCTTGGTGCCCTTATCATGTCATTGATCAATATGTGGCTGGGCGCTATTGTCCTGGTCGGCTGCATGGTTGGCGGCCTGGTTTTTACCGCAGGCAAGCAGAAGCATGGGCTTCATAATAAAACCCGCTCACATGACATTTTTATTCACCAGATAAACCTTAAAAAAATTAATAACTATGGCCGGAAAACAAGTATTTAAAATACCCTATATCGGCGTTGACAAAAGCGGTGAGTATGACCTTTTAGTGGG
>NZ_CAIWNH010000345.1 GCF_903913935.1 uncultured Mucilaginibacter sp. | reverse complement strand
ACAAGGAAAAATAGATCAAAATAGGAGGAGTTTAATATTGGCTGCCTGTTTTGTTCAGTTGTTAAATTGCCGTCGTCAATTCAGCTGATAGTTGCACGGCTTGCAGCTATAAGCAAGCTAATGAATGTAGCATCATTGTTATACACAATTCAAAAAAACAGTAGCGTTTTTGAGCAAATTGGTTGATATTTGATTTAATCAGACGGTGTGCTGATCTTAGAACCAATTGTCAATTCTTCAGGAAGGTAACCACTTATATTATGGAAAAATCGCGTCGAATTTTTATCAAACAGGCTGCATTGGCAGGGACCGGTGTATTGCTTGCAAAAACCGGATGGAGTGCTGCAAGCTATAAACGCATTATCGGGGCGAACGATAGGGTGCGGGTAGGCGTTGTAGGGTTTAGCGACAGGCATAAAAGCTCCCATATTCCCAGCTTTATGAATCATTACAAGGAGCTTAACTTTGAAGTGGTTGCGGTATCCGATATCTGGAGCAAACGCCGTGAAGAAGGCGCTGCCATTTGGAAGGCCAAAATGCAGAATGAGGTAAGGGCCTTCCGCAATAACGAAGAATTGTATGACAGTAAATCAGTGGACGCTGTTTTTATCAGTACTGCCGATTTTCAACATGCGCGGCATGCCATTGAGGCGGTAAAGGCTGGCTGCGATGCCTATGTAGAAAAGCCATTTGCCGAAACTATGGAGGATAACCGTGCCGCGCTGAAAGCGATTAAAGAATCAGGCAAGATCGTCCAGATCGGCTCCCAGCGCAGGAGCGGTGCCAACTACCATGCGGCTAATGACTTTATTCGCTCAGGTAAATTTGGCCCGATCACTATGGTTGAACTCACCTGGAACGTTAACCAGCCCGGCCGCTGGCGCAGGCCTGAACTTTTAGGCTCCCTAAAACAAGAAGATACCGACTGGAAGCGCTGGATCATGAACCGGCCGTATGAAGCATTTGACCCGCGTAAATATTTAGAGTTTCGTCTTTTCTGGCCGTATTCATCCGGTTTGCCAGGGCAGTGGATGAGCCACCAAATTGATACCGTACATTGGTTTAGCGGGCTAAAACATCCGCGCAGCGTGGCCGCCAACGGCGGTATTTACATGTGGAAGGATGGCCGCCGTAACTGGGATACCATAACGGCGGTATTTGACTATGGTCCTTTGGATGATCCTTCCACCGGTTTCCAGGTAACTTTTGCTTCGCGGATGCATAATGGCGATGAGAACCCCTCCGAGATCTACTATTCAAACGGGGGGGAGTTGAACCTGATCACCAATAAAGTATCGCCAACCGGGGGGCTTTCCGAAAAAATGGCGGCAGCCATGGGCATGAAGGCCAACCTGCTGCCGGAGATCGACCTGACCAATACCGAAAAAGTGGTGGCTTCGGCCAATACAGGCGGCGATGTACTTACCTCCAACCATGTACGCAACTGGATGGAATGTGTGCGCAGCCGCAACGAACCCCATGCACCGGTTGAAGCTGGGTATAGCCATTCCATCGCTAATATCATGACCAACGCTGCCGTGCATACCGGTTTCAAAGCCACCTTTGATGAGGCAACACAGGAAGTAATGGCAAATGGCAAAGTATTTAAATATTAGTTAGCGTCAGGAATCAGGAAAGGTTGGTTACGCCCTGAATTTTATTCTTTATCTTGACTCCTGGTTCTTGATTCCCGACTCTCAAAAAACTATTTGTATGATGATCTTTAGGTGGATGAGTTTTGCTGCCGCGATGATGTTGATCGCATCATCATCATTTGCTCAAAAAAAGGAAGTGGTTAAAGTGATCAAATCAAGCTCAGAAAACAGGGTAGATATCCTGATTGGCGGCCAGCCTTTTACTAGTTTGCTATACCCGGATAGTTTAGAAAAACCCGTTTTATATCCTATCCATGCTGCTAATGGCACAGTGGTTACGCGTGGTTTCCCGCTGGAGTCCCGGCCTGGGGAGCCAACCGACCATCCGCACCACATCGGCCTCTGGTTTAATTTTGAGAATGTAAATGGGCTCGATTTCTGGAACAACTCCTACGCTATCCCCGCTAATAAGAAGAGCCTGTATGGCTGGGTCCGGACTGATCGTATCATCGAAACAAAAAGCGGAAGTACCGGTATATTGGCTTACCACGCCAATTGGGTTAACCAAAAAAAGCAGGTGTTGATGGAAGAAACTACCCGCTTTGAATTCAGCGGAAGCGCGAACCAGCGCATTATTGACCGTTTTACCACTTTGAATGCCGATACGGATATCGCTTTTAACGATGCAAAAGATGGAATGCTGGGCCTGCGGCTGGCGCATGAGCTGCAGATCCCTACTAATGAAGACCAGCAGTTTACCGATAATAAAGGCAATGTAACAATGGTAAAAGGGGGTACAGACCATATCGCCAATGGCAACTACCTGACCAGTGCGGGCAAAACCGGTAACGATGCCTGGAGCACCCGCGGCGTTTGGTGCAAAGTGTTTGGTAAAATGGGGGCCGACTCGGTGGGTATCGTAATCATCGATCACCCTAAAAACCCCAATTACCCTACCTTCTGGCATGCGCGCGGCTATGGTTTATTTGCAGCCAACCCGCTTGGCGAGAAGGTTTTTACCAATGGTAAATCTTCACTCAACCTGAAACTAAAAAAAGGAGAATCGGTAACCTTCAGATACCGCATCGTGATCAGCAGCGGTGATAAAACCATCAGCACTGCCGGATTAAATAAGATGGCAACTGAGTTTGCTGGAAAATAAGAGTGGCTGTACGCCGCCCGCATGATCAGCGGAGAATATGATTTAGTTTGCTTTGGGGGAGGACCCTCCAAATCCTCCCCCAAAAAAAACCGGGCCCCTTTTACAGTGACCCGGTTTACACAAAACAATACAGAAATAGAACTTTTTACTTAGGGGACAAAAACCCAGTAAATGAGGCAACAAATTGCGCCGCCGATGATGAGCAGGATGATACCGTTCAGCCGTTTTTTCTTCAGGAAGCAGAGCATTACCAGCCCGGTTAGCGATACCAGCGTTAAAAATACCGCAGATACGTCGATCAGCCAGCTCCAGCCGGTGCCGCTGTCGCGGCCCTTGTGCAGGTCGTTAAGTACGGCCACCACACCAAGGCGCAGTTCGCTCAGCTGAAATTTGCCGTCCTTGCGGCTGATGAAGGCGTCAGCGCTGTAGCCGGGTCCTTTAAAGGACACGGAACACTGGTCGTCCTGGATGATAAAATCGCTCACATAACCTTTAATGCCATAGTTTTTGCGCAGCAGCTCCACAATTTCCAGCTTTTTGATCTGTGTGGTGTCCCGTACTTTTACCCAGGCGGCAGGCACTGCACCCTTGTGCTTTTTTTCAACCTGTTTGCCATCGAACCATTCGGCATGGTTTAAGGTAAGACCGGTTACGGCGAAGAAAAGCACCACCACGAAGCTGAGCATCGATAAATAAATATGCAGCCAGCGCGAAAAAGTGATCGTGCCTTTCTTCCAAACAGACTTCGGCTTTTTTGCTTCTTTTGCAGCTTTGTTTTGTACCGGGTTATTCGTTTCCATCAGTCTTTTTGCGGTAATCAAATGATGCCGAGGCAACTTCAGCATTGCCAGCCAGGTCAATATGCTGTGGTTTTTTCGGGTTAAAATCCTGGGTTAGCAGGTGGTAGCCGGCGTGTTCGCGGGCCGATTCAATATTGATGGTATAGGTGCCCGGTTTTACCAGGTTTCCTTTATCATCCCTGCCGTCCCATTTGAGCGTATATTTACCCGGCGACCGTGTAGCGCTGGTTGTTGAGCTGACGCTGGCACTGCCTGCTGAATAGCTGTCGTAAAAAGCCGCATACCAGGCAGGTAATTCGTTCAACCATCTTGGTTTATTGTACCAAAGCGCAATCTGCCTTACCGGTTTTTTATCCGCGTCAACTACCCAAACGGCTACAAAGGGGCGGTGTACCCGCATACCTTCCATGGTAGCCAGCTCCAGGCTGATGGCCAGTTCGTAATTGGGATCCCATGTTTTATCACCGGCACCTGCGGTTGTTTTTGTAAGGACAGGCTTTTCTTCGGGCAATAATGCTTTTTTCCAACCCGCGCTTTCAAATTTTTGACCATCAGCAGTGATCAGCATATATTCAGCGCCCGGTACTTTGGCTACCAGCTTTTTGCCCTCCTCAGGGCTCAGCACACTTAACGCGGTGGCTAATGCCCCGGCATCGGTAGCTTTATCTGCGATAACGGTTGAGCTGATCACCTCACCAGCCGGTATCCCGGTGCGCGGGTCAACAATATGCGAATACCATTTACCATTTATCAATTCGCCGCGGCGGTAATTGCCGCTGGTGGCAATAGTTTTATTGGCTACCTGCACCCGGGCAACCGGCGGATCATTTTCAGCATCTGCCTTCGGGTTGCTTACCTGCACCTGTTCGGTATGCTGCCCGCGCACTAAAATATCGCCACCGATATTGATCACCAGGCCGTTTACGCCTGCTGTTGCCATCGCTACGTTAGCGGCCTTGTTCATGATATAACTTTTCGCAAAGGAGTTCAGGATCAGCGGCGCATCATCCAGCCGCTGCGCGGTGTGGTTTTGTGCATTTAATATATAATGCTGTTGTTGTACCATTTGCACTGCATTTGCAATCTCATCGGATGAAGGCAGGCGGTTTTGTTTGGCCGCATTGCGCCATACCTTCGTAATGGTTTCCGCCGAGGCATCCAGCGCGCCATTGCTTTTAATGCGCCATTGCTCAAAAAGAGATAATACTTCATAAAGCTCTGATGAAACAACCACCGGTTTTTTGTCAGCTTTCATCCACCTGCTGAATTCGCTCGATGGGTTGTAACCGCTCAGGATCATATTCAGCCTGTCCACCTCGGCCAATGCAGCGTTTTCCGCTTTTGATGCGTTTGGCTCCGTGTTCGCTGCAATTTTTATTTCCATTGAGGTGCCCAGCACGTTCTCATAGTCAGAAACGTACAGCTTATTCGTTTTACGCGTGGGAAAAGCGGCGCTGCCCATCACCAGGAGCAGTAATACTGCGCCGGATAATAATGTGATTGGTTTTTTTAACATCTCGGAATTTAATTTTAAATAGTTATATCATCAACCTTTAACGTCGTTTTGTGTTTTACCTGCAGTAACATTTACGATACAGATTATCCTCCATTGATCATGTCAGACACCACCCCTTTGTGGCCTTTCCTTTCACCCAAAACAACCCCGGCGAGATGAATAAAAATAAAACCCAGGATCAGGTACATGTTAAACTCGTGGATATCCCTCAAAAAATGCAAGTTTTTAAGTGCCGCAATATCATCCCTGAACGCCAGTCCCAGCCCGGTAAGCACCATCACCAGCAACAAAACATAAAATAATGCATATGACGTTTTAACCAGCATTTCGTTACGGGATGCAATCCGGTTTTCCTGCCTTAGTTGAAATGCTGCTTTTGCAGCCCTGATCTTCCGGAGAAGTTTTTTATCAGCTACTTCAAAAAATTCGAGCAGGATGCGGAATAAAAATAATGCCGCCAGCGCATAGCCAAAATACGTGTGTACTGCCCATACTTTATCGCTAAGGGCAAAAGCCACAGGTTTCGCCTGGTCTTCCGATATTTTCACCCCGTTTTCACCCAGTTTTTCTGCAATAAAGCCGGCGTTTGTCCAGGGTTTTAACACGGTGGAGTTAACCAGCACTGTTAATAATGAGCCGGCGATCACCAGAGCGTTTAGCCAGTGCCATATGCGCATTCCTGAAGCGTATTTTTTGGTACGGCTTGTATCAACTGATGTAGTTACTGCGGTT
>NZ_CAIWNH010000344.1 GCF_903913935.1 uncultured Mucilaginibacter sp. | reverse complement strand
TTGCAATAGCAAGCATTTTTAAAAATATCGCTATAAATGACGCAGGCAAAGAAATGCTGATTATTATTGTTAAAGAGGAATATCCTTAACCTGGCCCTGCTATATACCAGGACCTAAATAGAAACATGATGAAAAACTTTAAAACAAACACCTCTCGATTTTTATTGGTTACGATTGCAGCTTTATTTTGTGGTGGCTTTACCTCCTCCGCCCAAACCGTCAAACAAAACCTCAACATTGTCTTTATCGGCAACAGTATTACCCATGGGGCTAATCTTGATGATCCGCTGGATCACGCGCCGCCGGTTATTGCAGCAGTGTATTTACGGAAACAGGCTAATATCGGTACGGTTAACTACTCAAACCAGGGATACAGCGGTTTTACCACGGTTGATTTTTTACCATCTACGGGTACTGCCTTTAAAAAAGTGGAAGTGGCCACGTCAGCCTTTGAAGATAAAAAGGCGCAACTTATATTCTCCATCAAACTCGGCACTAATGACAGTGCTATCGAGGGGCCAAACGGTTCGCCAGTGGCTCCCGGAAACTATCAGCAAAATTTAAAAACCATAGTCGATAACCTGTTGAAAGAATTTCCGGGATGTATCATCATTTTTCAGCACCCCATCTGGTACAGCCCAAATACCTATAACGGCGCCAAATACCTGCAGGAGGGTTTATCCAGACTGCAAAGCTATATCCCGCTGATCGACCAATTGGTGGCTGATTATGCCCAAACGCATCCCAAACAAGTATTCGTTGGCGATACCGATGCCTTCGGCTATTTCAAAAAAAATTATTTAACCGATCTTACGCCAGAGGAAGGCCACCAGGGTACCTTTTACCTGCATCCCAATAAAAAAGGCGCAGCGGCTTTAGGTACTTTTTGGGCGAAAGCTATTCTAAAAGTGCTTAAACAACGATAAAAAAAGGCAGGCCAATTTTCATCAGCCTGCCTTCAAATAATCTTATTTTAAGTGCGGTTAATGCCTGTCACCTTGGTCGCGGGCACCATGATCACCATGCCCCCTGTCGCCACGATCGCCATCTCCATAGCCTCCCCTGTCTCTGCGATCTTCATCACCTCTCCAATGGTTGCGGTAACGCTCGTCACGGCTTTGGCGGATGATCACCTGGTCGCGGCGGCCCCTGTAGCCTGCATAACGGGATCTCCATTGTTCGTGGCGCTCCCATGGGTTACGGTCGTTAATTACCACTTTGTAGCTATGGTACCTGTCCCAGTTGCGGAATCGTGGGGGTAAATAGCCGCGATGAACCCAAACATTGTTTTCCCTGTAAACATAAACGTGTGCAGGCACATCATAATAAGCATCAATATCAGGAATATAATAATACCTCGCATTGTTATAACCAACCGGCCCCCATGAGGGCTGGTTGCCGATGTTTACGCCAGCACTTATAGTGAGTTGTGCATCGGCTGTTTTGAATAATAAGCAGCCAAATAATATAACGGCTGTAAAAACTAGTTTTTTCATAAATATCAAATTGTTTATTGGATAGACCATAAAAAGCGCCAATAGTCAATTTTGTTTTTATTTAATTTTTTTGACAACAGGAAAAACTACCCGGGGATTGCAATAAAAAAGCGCCTCAAAACGAGGCGCCAAAGGTTAAAAAGTCTAAATATCAAGCATGTATTTTTTTAATATTTGATCACAATATACCCTGTTTTGTGTTTTATAGCTCCATTAATACTGTAATCAAGCGCATAAAAATACGTGCCCGCCAATTGCATTACGCCTGTTTTATTGGAGTGCCCGTCAAATACTTTGGTACTGTTATCGTAGTTTTTAGCTTCAAATATTACCTGTCCGGCCCGGTTCATTATCGTAAGTTTATTGTCAGGATAATTGGCAATACCGTGTATCAGCAGGAAATCATTGATGCCATCCCCGTTGGGCGATAGTCCCGGGTGTACGCTGATCCCTGCTCCTGTTAGTTGCGGCTTGTCGGTGGGGTTGCTGACACTTATTGGCTCGTAAACACTGTTGAGGGTGGTTAATGTGCGGGTTACGGTGATGGTATAGTCCTTTTTCGTAGTTCCATCCTGCGCTATTACCCTGGTGGTAATTGTATTATCACCAATATTTAAGGGGATAGTTTGCGAAAATGTCCTTGAGGTTACCGCTCTGCCATTCACTTGTACCGAGGCAGAAGTATCGGCGGTAACCGGTTCAAGTGCGATGGACGTTGCTGTTGTTGAAGCTGTATAACTGGTTGTTGCGGGTGCAAACAGGGGCGATAATACTATGCCTTCGTTTACCCGGAGGTTGCTGAGGCTTGCATTGGTCGAGGGTTTGCGGTTAATGGTTATCGTATAGTTTGCTGTAGTACCGTCCATCGCCTTTACAACAATATTAATATGATTAGGACCAATGGATAAGGGGATTGCTGGTGTGGCTGTTCCGCTGGCTACCATTGCGCCGTTTACGAAAACTTTTGAAAGGGGATCGCTGGTAGTGGGTTTTACCATTGTGGTGGAGATCCCGGTTCCTGCACTTACCATATAGGCCATGGTTGACGGCGAAAATACAGGCGATAGTTTGCAATTGCTGGCAACAAGATTGGTAAGGCTTGCATCTGACGACACCAGGCGGGTAATGGTGATGGTATAGTCTTTTGTGGTGGCGCTATCCTGCGCAATTACCCGGGTGGTAATAACATTAATGCCGGGGGACAATGGAATGGTCTGCGAAAATGTTCTTGATGCGACTATTCTTCCGTTTACTTTTACTCTTGAATTGGTATCGCTGCTTACCGGTTCAACAGCAATGGATGCCGTTGTGGTTGATGCGGTATAGGCGGTAGTAGCCGGTGTAAACTGCGGCGATAATACTACGCCATTGCTCAGGTGCAGGTTGCTCAGGTTGGTGGCATAGGCGGTTAGCCGGGTAATGGTAATGGTGTATGTTTTAATGGTGGCGCCGTCTGCTGAAGTTACTACTGTATTGATGATATTGCTGCCCGGATATAAGAAAATGTTGGGTGATATTGTTCCTGATACCACCGTTTTGCCATTCACTTTAACCGTGGCGCCGGGGTCAAGCAGGGTGGGAGTCAGGGTAATTAAGGTAGCGGTGTCTGGTACAAAAACGGTATAGGCGGTCTTTGACGAGGCAAATACCGGCGATATGATCCCCGCGCTTATTTGCAGCAAGGAAAGGTCGGCTGATATAACAGACGAGATCCGGGTAACCGTTAGGGTATAGGTATTGCTGACGCTGCCATCAGGCGAACTTACCACGATACTGATGTTATTGGCGCCTGCATTTAAATAAACCTTCGCCGATGTTGCCCCGGAGTTTACAGCGGTTCCGTTTACTTTGATCGTATCGCCCGGGTCAACTGCAGTTGGGGTTACGGTTATATACGCGCTGGTTGTTGTTGCTGTATAACTGGTTTTTACCGAATCGAACACGGGGGATAAAGTGCCGCTACTGATGGTGAGGTTGGAGAGGTTGGTATTTAATGGCCTGGTTACTGTTATGGTATAGGTTTTGGTTAGAGACCCGTCAGCCGAAGTAACCACGACATTAATGGTATTGCTGCCGGGGTTTAAGAATATCGTTGGAGAAACTGTTCCGGAGGCTACTGCCGTGCCATTTACTTTAACCGTAGCGCCCGTATCTAACGTTACAGGCAATACGGTTATTAAGGTGGTGCCATTGGGCACATAAGCGCTATAGGTTGTTTTGGCCGCGTCAAATGCCGGCGATAGCGTACCGGCGCTTAATTGCAGCGAGAAAAGGTCGGCTGCCCTTGCTGAAGCAACCGGGGTGTTGCGCAGCACCGAAACGTTATTGCTGGAAGCGTTTGTTGTAACCAGGTCGGGTTTGCCATCCCCGTCCAAATCGCCGATAGCCACGGATCTGGGTTGGCCACCTGTCCCGAACGTTACTTCGGCAGCAAAGCTGATGCTGCCAGGTATGCTGTTATTCCGCAGCACACCAGCAACTCTGCTACCCTGGTCTGAAGTAACAATATCGGGGTTTCCATCGCCGTCGATATCGCCGATAGCGAGAGAGGCAGGAACTGACCCCGTTGCCAGATCTACTTTGGCTGCAAAGCTAACGCTGCCAGGACTGCTCATATTTCGCAGCACAGAAACGGTACTGCTCCCATTGTTCGCTATAGCCAGATCAAGTTTACCGTCCCCATCTATATCGCCGATAGCGACGGAAATCGGATATGTTCCTGTTGCCAGGTCCGTTTTGGCAGCAAAGCTGATGCTGCCCGGGCTGCTGGTATTCCGCAGCACAGAAACGGTATTATCCAGTAAGTTAACAAAAGCCAGGTCGGGCTTGCCGTCCCTGTCTATGTCGCCAATAGCAACGGAATAAGGCCCCGTTCCTGCAGACAGGTTTACTCCGGCAGCGAAACTGACTATGCCCGGGCTGCCGGTATTCCGCAATACAGAAACTATATTAGTTCCCCCCGCGATCGCTATAACCAGCTCGGGCTTGCCATCGCCGTCTATATCGCCGATAGCAACCGAAATGGGTTGGTTCCCTGCCGGGAAATCCACTTTGGCAGCAAAGCTAACGCTGCCCGGGTTGCTGGTATTCCGCAGGACAGAAACGGTGCCTGCGCCGGTGTTTGCAACAACGAGGTCGGGCTTTCCATCGCCGTCTATATCGCCGATAGCAACGAATTCAGCAGGATATCCTCCTGCCGCCAGATCTACTTTGGCAGCAAAACTGCAGCCACCCGGGCTGCCTGTATTCCGCAGCACAGAAACGGTATTATCCTTAAAGTTAACAATAGCCAAGTCGGGCTTGCCGTCGCCATCGATATCAGCTATAGCGACGGAAAAAGGGGAGGTTCCTGCTGTAAAGTCAACCTTTGGCGAAAAGCTCGCAGCAGTGATACCGCTGGTATTAGGTGTAAACGTCGGCATAAAAAAAGCTGAACTGTAAGCCGCCAGCGCAGTGCCCGTATTTAAAATTGTTATAGCCGCATAAGTAGCGCCCGATGGTACCGTTACCGTTAAACCGGTTGCGCTTGCAGCAGTTACCGTAGCCCGTGTAGCGCCAAAAAACACAACGTTATTGGCGGCTGTGGTGTTAAAACCGGTGCCGGTTATGGTTACCGGGGTGCCAACCGGCCCTTTTATGGGCGAGAAAGTGGATATCACAGGCGCCTGCGCAAATAACTTACCGGGCAAAAACGCTCCAAAACATAAAACGACTACTGCGACAAAATGCCTCAATTGTTTTGCGGAGAGAGCTGTGATAAGGAAAGGATAAAGTTTTTTCACGGCGGTGTTATTTAGTATTTTATGATTTAAGCAAGGTTTATAATAAAACACCTTTAACTGTAAACAACAAAAAATGCCTGAATTAAAGGGGAATCTCCAGGCGCTATAAACTGTTAAATTTAATCCCAAAAGGCTATCAACAGCCGGTTAATGGTTTTTTGGAGGTATAATTTATAAACCAATACGAAATTATTGAAATACAACGGGTTAAACAATAATTTAGGGCACATTATTATTTGATCCTGATCATATACATATTCAACCGCGAAATCATCAGTACTTCAGTAAATATACCCTTCGTTTTAAATGCATTTTTAAAGTTTAGGGATTATAGCGGACAAAAAAAGCAGCCCTCCATTGAAAAGGGCCGCTTTCATATAAACTGTTTATTATCTCTTAGAGAAGCAGATTAGCTAATAGAATAAATATCCCGCAGGAATATGCTTTTGAATTTATTTATTATCCGCATCGTCATCATCAGCTTTTTTACTCACCATGGCCAGTACAGGCTTACCGATCACTTTGTATGTGCCTTCGCCTTTTAAGATGGATGCCACCATTTGTTTGTCCTGCATCACTTTTACGGCCTGGGCAAGTTCCTTATCGTATTTAAAATTGGTTTGATAACGGCCCTTTTCAAAGTAATAGCGCGACACGATCTCGTTTTCAAGCACTTGTTTTATTTCATCTTTATGCAGTTGTAAATCATTTTTTTTGCTGGCGTCCATTTTGGCTTTTAAGGCGTCGTATTCACTTTGAATGGCTGTAAATTGTTTTTCTTTGGTAGCCTCTTTTTTCAGGTCAGCCAATAACTTTTCAGACCCGGAGTTATAGCTGTAATTTTTATCGTCCAGGTACTTCACAAATTCAGCATAATCAACATCTGACAAACTGAAAGTATGCGGGTCATTCAGGGTTGAATGGGTATCGCGGTAGCGGGTAGCGTAATCAAATATCAGCAGTTTACCTACAAGCGCCTCCGTTACATTAGCAAAATGATCCTGTTTAATAAAAATATCCGGGTAAATACCGCTGCCGTCATAAACGGAGCGCCCGTCTTTGGTTTTATATTCATGGATCAGTGAATCGGCCACCTTTAAAACGGTGCCGTCATCCTTGCGGTGCGTATAATCAATCGCCTGTATGCAACGGCCCGAGGGGACGTAGTATTTGGCAATGGTGATCTTTACCAAACTGTTATAGGGCAAATTGAAGGTTTGCTGTACCAGGCCCTTGCCGTAGCTGCGCTGGCCGATGATAATAGCCCGGTCAAGATCCTGCAATGACCCGGCAACAATTTCGGATGCGGACGCAGAGTGGCTGTTCACCAATACAACTAATGGCAGGTCGGGTTCCATTGGCGTACCTGTGGTTCTGTAGGTGAAATTTTTTTCTTTTATTTTTCCTATCTGCGATACGATCTCAACATCTTTGGGGACAAACAGGTTCACTATTTTCACGGCTTCCTGTAAAATTCCGCCTCCGTTGGAGCGGAGGTCAAGGATAATACCGTTGGGGTTATTCTTTTTTAACTGGGATAGTGCATTGGTAACTTCATCGGCCGAGTTCTCCAGGAATTTATCCAGTTTAATATAACCCATATTGCCGTCAACCATGCCATAATAGGAAACATTGGGTTGTTTGATTTCGTCTCGCACCAGCGTTTTATCAAAAACCGGAGCCGTTCCGCGCCGTACAGTTAATTTTATGGTGGCGCCTTTTGCGCCTTTCAGAAGAATACCAACCTGGTCGTTATTTTTACCTTCCAGTAAAATATCATTAATTTTAACCAGCTCATCGCCTGGCCTTATATCAGCCTTTTGCGCAGGGAAACCCTCAAACACATCTGATACATATACTTTACTCTTGCGTGCAAATATCCCGGCGCCAATCCCGCCATATTGCGTGCTTACATAATGCAGTTTATACTCTTCAATTTCCGATTCGGGGACGAACTCGGTATAAGGGTCGAGACCATCCAGCATGGCATCAACACCTGTTTTTACCATTTTTTCGGAGTTGATATCGTCAACGTAGTTAATATTGACCTCTTTGTATACAGAAGCGAACACATCCAGGTTTTTTGAGATCTGGAAAAGATCGTCCTTAAAACTCCAGGTAGCTATTGCCAGCGTTAATATCCCGCCAAAAAAAATTTGCCTTCTGTGTTTTTTAAATAGCACTTTTCCCTTGTTCATCTTCAAAATTTAAAATATAAAACTACAAAAAACACCGGAGATTTTTAACTGGCGCAGATTGATTTACAGCCGGTTATTATCAATATTTACTAACGCCTTTTTAAGGGTAAATAGTACATAATTCCTGTCGCGGTTTACCAATTCCATTATTTTGCTGATCAGGCTGTCTTCCTGGCCCTCTGTATATTGTAATTGTTCGTCAGTCAGGTGGTTGTATTTCCTTTGAAGTTTAATTTTTACACGTTCCCAATCCTTGTTGGTGATGCTTATCTCGGCCATTGTTAAATTATTTTTAGCAAAAATATAAAAATACAAGCGGGTTACAGTTAAAAAGTTGGCAAGGCAATTGTTTATTCAAAGTAATTATTAAACCGGATTGCCTTTTGGCAATCAAATAATGAAAGCTATAGCATCCAACAGGCTTGGTCTGCGGGTGGAATAGGATTAATAACTTAATAACAAACTATGAAAAAAGTTCTTTTATGTACAGCCTTCCTGATCGCGGTATGCATCAGCGCAAAGGCACAATTTTCACTCGGAATTAAAGGTGGTGTAAATTATTCGACCATCAACTCCGATAATTTAAAAAGCTCGGGGGTAGCCGGGTACCAGGCTGGCTTGTTTGCAAGGATAGGCACAGGTCTCTACCTGCAACCCGAAGTTTATGTGAGCAGCACCGGCGGGCATTTTCAATCAAATGACAATGCCTACAGCGGCAACGTAAAATTCACTAATTTAAATGTTCCATTGTTAGTCGGCTATAAATTTGGCCCGAGCAATTTAAACTTCAGGGTCATGGCAGGCCCTATTTACACCTCGGTGTTAAGCAGGGACGAAAGCTTATCGCAAAACTTTAGTACCGCTTACAACGATTTTGGGCATTACCGCAACAGTACGCTGGGCTACCAGGCCGGCGTTGGCGTCGATATTGGGGCCATTACTGCAGATTTGCGTTACGAAGGCAACCTTACCGATTTAAACCCCGATTTCGGTCAACGACAAAATTTATGGGCGTTGAGCGTCGGGTTTAAGATCCTCTAATATAGTTACTGTATTGTGACCTGTTTAAATATGAAGTTCCGGTTTTGCGCCGGAACTTCTTTTGGCCATTTCAATATGGGCTCCGCTTAAAATAAGAAGGCTCAATGTTTCTGGTGCAAACACTTAATATTTGCAATAATTAAATATCTTTATGCGATAAATGAAGAACTACAGATTGTCTTCATATTTTATTTGTTTATTGTAATTTATTTAATGGCAGGCCGTTAACCCATTAAAAGATCATTTAATTATTAAATCAGGCATCATCGATTTAAAAAGAAACAAACAAAATCATTTTTATATAATCGCATAACAACTATTCACAAAAACCCCGCCTATATGAAAAAAACACTTTTAAGTACAGCCCTGCTGATAGCAGTTTGTGTAAGCGCTAACGCCCAGTTTTCCCTCGGGATAAAAGGGGGTGTTAATTTTTCAAATATCAGTGCAAACGATGTCAGTTCATCCACCGTTACGGGTTACCAGGCAGGCGCATTTGCACGGATCGGCAAAAGCTGGTATTTACAGCCCGAACTTTATGTAAATGGCACAGGCGGGCAATTCAGTAGCGCCAGCGGCACCGGCAAAGTAACGTTTACAAATATCAACTTCCCGGTTTTGCTGGGAAAATCCTTCGGTACCAAAGATTTAAACTTCAGGCTGTTGGCCGGGCCTGTTTTAGTAGACGTGATGAGCAGAAATGAAAGTTTTTCGGATGGATTTAATACTACTTTTAAAGATTTCAACTTGTATAAACCCCACAACTACGGTTTTCAGGCGGGTGCAGGCATCGATTTCGGGAGCATCACCGCTGACTTGCGCTACCAGGGCGGCCTTGATAAAATAAATCCGAAATACGGGCAGGTACAGAACATTTGGGCGCTGAGCGTAGGATATAAGATACTGTAGGGAGGGTATAAAAAAATATCCTTTTTCATCCCTTTGATACTTAGTTATGCGATTTTTTGAGCAAAAAAAAACGCTTAAACCAAAGGATTTAAGCGTTTTACGAAGCCTTGCGGCTCTTTAAGCGGAATGGACGGGACTGCGATATCGTTGTTTCGTTACTTTTGATTACCCTAAAAAGTGCCTTAAAGTATCTAAAAATGCACTTTTGTAAGAAATCGGAAGTAATCAGAAGAAAATAAATCACCAAAATGTTGTACCTATGTTGTACCTTTCTTACCTTGCAACTATATGGCAAGTGTCAAGATAATCTTCAGGAACGACAAAAAAAACCACGAAAATAAGTCGCCTCTTTATATACGGATAATTAAAAACCGTAAGGCGCAATTCCTCTCACTCGGAATTTATCTGAATGAGGATGAATGGGACGACAAAAAATTAAAGGTCAAATCCAGGCATCCCAATTCTGCCAGGCTTAATAGTTTCATCGCACAAAAAGTTGCTGAAGCCGAGGATATGTCATTGATGCTGGCAGGTAAAGACATTAATGTAACCTCTGCCAAAATAAAGAATAAGATTAAAGGTCGTGCCCTAGGCAGTTTTACGGCGTATGGGAACGCGTATCGGGACAGCCTTTTAAAATCCGGGCATATCGGTACCTATATAAAAGTAAAGGCGAGTCTATCAAAACTGGATCAGTTTGCTGGTGGAAGGGAACTTCAATTTGAAGAGATTGATACCGACTTCCTTAAGCGGTACGAAAAGTATTTGACCGATACGCTGAATAATGCCGTTAATACGGTTCACGGGTCGTTCCGAACAATACGAAAGCTTTTTAATGATGCAACGCGGGAGAGTTTAATAGAGCCTGAACACAACCCCTTTTTCAGATATAAACTCAAACTAGAAAAAACCACTAAGATTTATCTCACCGATACCGAGATTGCAAAGATAGAAAAACTGCAGTTACCGCCCGGTTCCAAAATGGAACACCATCGACTGCTCTTCGTTTTTGCATGTTACGCTGCAGGCATTCGGGTTTCTGACCTTTTACAATTACAGTGGCGGGACTTTAACGGAACGCACCTTTCGATAGTAACTCAAAAAACTACGGAACATATAACGATACCGCTCCCTTCAAAGGCCATAGGTATTATTGAAAAGTACAAGAGTGAGGCCCTTGTTTCTAACGACTATATATTCCCATTTTTGAAGTCAGGTCATCAATATACGCCGCTCCAACTTAATAGAGCCATATCATCTTGCACCGCCTACTTAAACCGGGATCTGAAAGACATTGCCGGCAAGGCGGAAATTGACAAGCATATTTCCATGCACACCAGCAGGCACTCCTGGGCAACCAGGGCATTGCGAAAGGGCATGCGTATTGAATATGTTAGCGCTTTAATGGGTCACTCTTCAATAAAAACCACCCAGGTGTACGCAAAAATTGTAAATGCCGAGCTGGACAAAGCAATGGAGGTGTTTAATGACTAAGGATAAGTGTGCCAGCATATTAGAAAACTATGACAAAATTGAAATAATTGTCCTAGTTGAAAATACCAGAGTACAGCAAATATCATTTACTGACCCATCATTTTATGTAGCAGAAGGCACAAGTGATACGGTGTTTACAACGATAATTCAGGGTTTAGCATACAAGGAGTATTTTGACATTCAAACGAAAGCATATGGCCAGTTAAAAAATGCCATAAACGGAAATCTAATTACGTCCGAAACTCTACATGGTGTTCAACTTCAAATTCTTGATTTGAAACATCGCCTAATTTCGCTTTTAAATAGAATCATGCTACCGTTTGGCGAGTCGTCAATAACGGTGCATTATAAAGTGGAAGATAAAATTGGTGAGGCAATTTACGATGGAAGCGAAGTGCAGCTATCAAACCACTTTGACGAATGTCAGAAATTTCTTTCAACAGTCGTTTTTGAACCGATAATAGAATACTTAAATATCACAAGCAACCAAGCCAGGCTTTGCAATAATATCGACGATTTTAATCGTCCTTTGATTTCCCGGTTGAATGAAGATAAAAGCTTATTTATCAGGCAAAATATAACCGAATCTAAGGTTAAACAATTGTTCCATCTTTTACAAAAAGAGCACTTAATTTCCCCCGACACATCTGAAGATGTTTTTCTGAAACTGCACACCGGATGGGTTAGTGGTAACATTATTTATTGGAAGGGCACACCAGCGCAATTGAAAACGCTTATATCCTATCTTTCGCGTAATGATAAAATCCACTGGCATTATTTTGATTTACTACAGGATGCATTTGAAATAAGTAGCAAACCCGATTATCTGAAAACAAAAAAATTCCGTAACAGCACTCTGAAACCAGACGACGCTCTTATAAAAAAACTAGACTCCCTCTTTAAAAACGCATCTTGATCATTTTTCCGCGAAATTCTAATCCCACATAAATTTCGCGTTTTACCATCTAAAGAACATTATTCCTGATATTTCCTCAATATACCCTAGTTCGCTATGTTGTAGGTTTCGCACTATCTCATTAAAAGGCTTGGTAACTTTAACCATATTCAAAATTATATGGACGTCAAAATTACAGGTCTGGAAACAATACTTAATATGCTCGATTCTATAAACTCGAAGGTGGATAGTATGCAGCAACCAACAGTTGATAAATGGCTGGATAATGAAGAGTTTATTGTGTACCTAAAAATCTCAAAGAAAACCGCCCAGCACTACCGGGACAATGGTCTTATTGAGTTTAGCCAGATTGGCGCCAAGATATATTACAAACTTTCGGAAGTTAATCATTTCCTGGAATTGCACACTAACAAAAAGTTTGGCAGAAGCAAGCACACGCAATAATAACCGGGCTAATCATTCACAACAATCGCATAATAAATTCAACTATAATGCAAGGTTTAAACCCACCAAACGACAGTTCCAGCAAGAACAATCCTTCACTCGGCGGTCCATTTTTAAAGGTTCCTGTTGAGCTTTTGCAATATTGTCTTGAGAATGGGTTGTTACCAGTGCTTCGGACATTCTTAACGCTTAAAATAGGCGGTAGCGGATCAATCGATATAAGCGGATGCAGACTAATCGCGTATTGTGAAATATTGGGCTATAACAGCCCAAAGACTATAAGTAACCATGTTCG
>NZ_CAIWNH010000343.1 GCF_903913935.1 uncultured Mucilaginibacter sp. | reverse complement strand
TGGTTTTGGGAGCACATGGTGCGCGGACAATGACTGTCTTTTTAATTGCATAACGAGATCGTGCCTTTTAACTTGAACCAGCTATAAGTAATCCTGTAGTTTTCCCACTTCCCTTCAGTTTACTTTACTACGCCAGCAAGATTTGAAATGAAAATCTATGGCAAAATATAAGGTTACTTTTGGATAATTGCTATTCATTTCTTTTTCAACACCGGTTTACCTGTTTTTGGCGAACAGTTATCGATTTTAAATGTATATATGTAAATGGCTATATTAATCATCTCTATCCTGTGCGCCAGCGTTGTTTACTTTTTCTTTAGGAAAAACCGGCTTTCGCGCTTAACAAACGCCGAAAAACTGCCCAATGCATTAAAAATAATTCTGAATACCCGGGTGCCATACTATCAAAAGCTTGATAAAGCAGATAAAGGGCGGTTTGAAATACAGGTAAATGATTTTTTAAAATATGTAAGGATAGAGGGCGTGGGCACAACCTTGACGGATATTGACCGTGCATTGATAGCGTCAAGCGGTGTAATACCCATTTTTGGCTTCCCTGGCTGGAAATATAATAACCTTACCAACATCATACTTTACCCTGATACCTTTGATCAGGAGTTCCAGTTTGAAGGAGAAAACCGAAATATTATGGGCATGGTAGGTTCCGGTTATATGAACGGCCAGATGCTGCTCTCCAGGGCTGCGTTACTAAAGGGTTTTTCCAGCTCTTCGGGCAAGGGAAACACGGCTATTCATGAATTTGTGCATTTACTTGATAAATCCGACGGAGAGACCGATGGCGTGCCTGAAAATCTGCTGCCGCATCAATATACGGTACCCTGGCTTAAAATGATGCATCAGGAAATGCATCGGATCGAAGCTGGTAAATCAGATATTGACGTTTACGCATCCACCAACGAAACAGAATTCTTAGCGGTAGCCGCTGAATATTTTTTTGAAAAGCCGGATCAACTGAAACATAAACATCCTGAAATTTACGACTTATTGAGCCAAATGTTTGGGCAGGACCCCGCATTGCCTGTTTCCTCGCCTTTAGCCTGACGCTGATAAGAGAATGCCATATTTTACACCAGGGGAAAAATAAATAACGCTGGCCGGGGGCGTTTCATTCCCGCAACTCTGCTCAAAAAGCTTAGCTTTGCGCCTTTCAAAATTTAATATGACAAGCTCCTTACTCGTGGCACGCAGCGGAAATGCCTGCGAACTTTGCCATTCAAAAACTGATCTATCTGTTTATGCCGTACCTCCCGCTAATCACCCCGATAACGGGATAATGATCTGCAGTACATGCCTGGCACAACTCAGCAACACCGCTGAACCGGATGCCAAATACTGGCGTTTTTTAACTGAAGCCATGTGGAGCGCAGTGCCTGCAGTACAAGTAGTGGCGTGGCGTTTGCTGTCGCGCTTAAAAAATGAGGGATGGGCTGCAGAAAACCTGGATATGCTTTACCTTGACGAAGAAACCCTGGCATGGGCAAAAGCGGTTGCCGTAGATGATACCTCTGCAGAAGCAGAAGCAGTACATAGGGATAGCCTTGGGGCCGAATTGCAAACCGGCGATACGGTGGTATTGACCCGGTCGCTTGACGTAAAAGGCAGTTCGCTTAACGCCAAAATGGGAACCGTTGTAAAGAATATCCGGCTGGTAACTGACAACACCGACCAGGTTGAAGGAAAAATAGAGGGCCAGCAAATTGTGATCCTTACAAAATACCTGCGCAAGCAAAAGGCCTAGTCTTTAGCCAAAAGTCTTGAGTCGAAAGTCCTGAGTCAGAAAAGAGCAACTGATTTTAGATTCAGGACTATAGGCCCCGATAGTGTAATTCGTTTTTTAACTTTACCTGTAATGAACCCATTAACTGATCCGGCAGCAATTATTAATTATCACCGGATGATGGTGGGTACCTACGGCCCGCAAAGCAGCCTTGCTTTGGGCTGGCGCGATATGGAGAGCCAATTGGTGCGTTTTGAAGCGCTTGCGGGGATTGCCGATATGAGCGAATGCAGCGTGCTTGACACCGGTTGCGGTTACGGCGACCTGCTCCCGTACCTAACTGCGCGCTATGGCCCGCTGAATTATACAGGGATTGAGCAGATCCCGGAGTTTTTGGATGAAGCCAATAAACGTCATGGAGACCAGGAACACGCCGTTTTTATCAACGGCAATTTTGCATTGATAGACCTGCCCAAGGCTGATTACGTGCTGGCAAGCGGTTCATTAAATTACCACAGCGAAGATCCTGATTTTATTTTTCGGGTAATTGCAAAGCTATATAGCGCGTGCCGGCGCGGCTTTGCCTTTAATCTATTAAGGGCTATTGTGCCAAACGGATTGCTGGTTGCTTATAACAGCGAAAAGATAATGGCCTGCTGCCGTTCGCTTTGCCCCAACGTGAAACTGGTGAGCGACTATGCTGAAGAGGATTTTACCATTTATATGCTGCGCTGATTAAACGCTTTTCGCCGTATTTTAAGCTTTTTTACTGGAAACCTTGTATCCCTTGATTTTATTTCAGAAAAAAAAATCAATTAAAGTTACACAGATTATTGGCTGCTATCCTGCCGGAACGCATTTTCCTGATATACAATGGCCAAACTGCCGGGATATACAAATTTTGCGAAAAACAAATACACCAATAATTAAATGTATATTGCGGCCATACATAAAAACAATCATGGCAACAGGAACAGTAAAATTTTTTAATGAGTCAAAAGGCTTCGGCTTTATTACACCAACAAGCGGTGGCAAAGAAGTATTCGTACACGTTACCGGGCTGATCGATCAGATCCGCGAAAACGATGAAGTAACTTACGAAGTAGAAGAAGGAAAAAAAGGCCCAAGTGCCGTTAAAGTTAAAATAGCTTAATACGCATTGGCAAGATCGACAGAAACTTTTAGTAAAAAGGAAAAAGAAAAAGCCCGTTTAAAGAAGGCCAAAGAGAAAAAGGAAAAAGCCGAAGACCGCAAAGCAAATGGCGGCAAGGGCAAAAGCCTTGAAGATATGATGGCTTATATTGACGAGTATGGAAATATTACGTCAACTCCTCCCGATCCGTCAAGGAAAATAAAGATCAATTCTGAAGATATCCAGGTAAGTGTAGCGCGGCAGGAAGACCTGCCGCACGACACTATCCGGAACGGTACGGTAACGTTTTTTAACGAAGCGAAAGGCTACGGCTTTATCAAGGATTTGCAAACACAGGAAAGTATTTTTGTGCATATCAACGCCTTAACTGAGCCATTAAAGGAAAACAACCTGGTCACTTTTGAAACAGAGCAGGGCCCTAAAGGATTATCGGCCATTAAGGTTAAAAAGAAATAATTATGGTCGCCAAAACAACAGCTACAGCAATTCAAAAGGAAAATTTCAAACTCAGATTTGCTGAGATCATTAAAAACAATTCAAATCTCAAGGATAAGTATACCATCCAGTTTTTTGAAACTGCTCAAAAAAGCAATTACGTTTTTTACGGTTTGAACGGGAAAACTATAAATATTTTGTTGGCCCTGACTTTAGAGGAAGCAGAAAAGTATAAAACCCTGAAATTCGACTGGCAGAATTAAGCAAAAGTTTTATGGCGACTGGTAATGTGCTATTTGCCGCTAAAAGCCACAATAAGCCTTTCAGCATTGCTGGAGGGCTTTTTTATTGAATTAGCTTTTACTCAATAAAATTCGCCGATAATCCTTTGGCCAATTTCATTTACCAATTCTGAATCAACAAATTTGCTGTCAGTTACAAACCAGGTGTGCCGCCCGTAACCCACTTTAATATGGCCAAACAGTTTCCCGTTTGCAAGTACCGCAAAGCGGTCTTCTGCAGGAACAATGGTTAAGTCCATATTGTTTCCTTTATACATTGCCGGAAAAGTAAACTCCTCGTGTTTGGCATAAATTGTTCTTGTGTTAACCATATTTGGTTAAACGAAGTTCAGCAGAATAAGTTTTGGATTTTTAATTAAAAATTAAGGCTACCTTCACCAAAAGCGCATCAGTATCTTTTAGTACGGCGCGGATATTGAACAACAACTTTGACGAACTGATTGTTAGCTTTATGGCTGACCAATGCGGTATTTCCGGAAACTTTTTGAGTGAGGGCTTGGCTTTGCGCCTTGCTGCCAACCTTAAAAATCTTTTTACCGGCGGCCTGCTCAATCCTGCGGGTACTGGTAATGAAACGCTTGCTGTTTTTAACAGGTCAGTACGCGGCGATCAGATCTACTGGCTGGACCGCGGGCACAATGACATTACAGAAAACGATTTTTTCGACCTTATGGACGGCTTTGTCGCGCATCTAAATACAACTTGTTACACGGGGATCACCGGGTACGAATTTCATTACACATTGTATGAAACAGGTGCCTTCTACAAAAAACACCTTGATCAATTTAAAACCAACAGCAGCAGGCAATTCTCCATGGTAATGTACCTGAACCCCGGCTGGATTGCTGCCGACGGCGGCGAGTTGTGCATCTATCCCAAAGGCATCGCGCAATTAATCGCGCCCATGAATGGGACAAGTGTATTTTTCAAAAGCAACGAGCTGGAGCACGAGGTTTTGATAACGCATAAACCAAGGATGAGTATTACCGGTTGGTTGAAAAGGGATTAAGTTGTGCCTGCTTACAACTTCACTTCTACCTTCTCCCCTGTTTTCGCAGCCTGGTAAATCGCGTCGATCAGTTTCAAATCTTTTACAGCCTCATCGCCATCAATGGGCACCACCGGTTGTTTACCCTCAAAAATAATTGCAGCCATTTCATCCATTTGAACTGTTTGGTGCGTGGTGATGGGTTGAATTAATTCACCTTTATGGGTACGGCCCATAATGGGGCCATAGCCTGTAGAGGGCTGC
Source organism: uncultured Mucilaginibacter sp. (assembly GCF_903913935.1). Lineage (GTDB taxonomy): Bacteria > Bacteroidota > Bacteroidia > Sphingobacteriales > Sphingobacteriaceae > Mucilaginibacter. The sequence continues at coordinate 5,766 of NZ_CAIWNH010000343.1, read as the reverse complement.
ATGTCTGCAAAACCATCCGTCCCGTCAAGGAAAAACCGGTCGAGGTTGTTCATAGCGTATGTTGACAGGCAGGATGCTGTAGCCCCGCTGGGGAAGCCAAACTGAAATTGGATGGTTTCATCAATGCCCTCCTTGAATTTTACGCGATCGGTTTTAGTCTCTTGCGCGGTAACCCAAATGGGGTCCTCCCCTATCATATAACGGGAGCCGTTGATGGCGTAAATACCGATATCCATCATGGAGCCGCCACCTGATAATTGTTTATTTAAACGCCATTGGGTAGGGTCGCCAATGGTAAATCCGCACAATCCCTGGAAGAATTTAATCTTACCAAATTCGCCCGCTTTCCGCATCCTGATCACTTCGAGCGTTTTAGGTTCAAAGTGCATGCGGTAGCCCACCAGCAGTTTTACACCGGCAGCTTTACATGCATCAACCATCTCCTGCCCTTCCTTTGCATTTATCGCCATGGGCTTTTCGCAAATGGCATGTTTACCGGCCTTAGCCACGCGGATCACCTCATCGTGGTGCAGGCCGTTGGGAGTGATCACATACACAGCGTCGATGTCGGGATTATTTTTTATCGCGTCAAAATTTTCATAGTTATAACAATTCTTTGCGGGAATATCATACCTGCTTTGCCAGGTTTTTATTTTTGACGGTGTACCGCTGATAACCCCCACCAGCTTTGCTTTTTTACAGCTGCGCATGGCCTCTGCAACCCGTTCGCCATAACTACCGAGCCCCATAATGGCCACACGTAATATTGGCCCTTCATAATCAACATTTCCAATGGATGTACTTTCTGCCCATCCTGCAATGGGCGCCAGCTGCAGGGCAAGGGCCGTTACCCCTAATTTCTGTAAAAAGTTACGTCGTGAATTCATATCCGGTTACTGGTGCGTTTAATTGTTGTTTACAATTTAAACATTTTCAACCAATAACACCCTGCGCAACAAATATTTTGCATTCGTGCAGGCTGGTACAATAAATTGCATGCAATTCTGCCGCCTGTTTCCCTAAAAATCTGTATTTTTGCGCTTCTCCTTAGTTCATGATCGTGGCAACTAAAACAACAGAAATTCAATGAGCAGTATCCATCATAAAGATATCGGGACCAAACAAAAAGCGCTTGCCATTAATCTCAATCCTCAAATTTATGGCTCTTTTGCCGAGATCGGCGCGGGGCAGGATGTGGCGGCTAATTTTTTTAAGGCCGGGGCCTCGTCTGGAACTATAGCCAAAACTATGTCTGCCTATGACATGACCTTTTCTGATGCCATCTACGGCGTGCAAACCATAAAGCGTTATGTAAGCGAGAACCGCCTGATCTCAATGCTCGATCATGAATATGGCCTGCTGATAGAACGCCTGGGCGTACAGCGCGGAGAATCGACTACTTTTTTTGCTTTTGCAGATACCGTATCGGCGCTTAATTATCATAAAACAAACGATGGCCATGGCTGGATGGGTGTTCGTTTTCAATTGGAACCCAACGGCCCTTTTAATGATGTGGTGCTGCACGTTAAATTACTGGATTATGATAATAACATGCAGCAACAGGCTGTTGGTGTACTTGGTGTTAACCTGATATATGCCTGTTTTTACTACCACCACATACCACCCATATTTTTGCTTTCGCTGATGGACGACCTCAGCAGCGACAGAATCCAGATCGATATGATCCGTTTTGAAGGCCCGGATTTCAGTAACGTGGATAACCGGCTGATGAGTTTGCACCTGGTGAAATATGGATTTTCAGACGCGGCTGTATTCGGGCCGGACGGTAAAAACCAGCAGCCAAGTGAGGTATTGCATAAAAAACATACCGTGGTGATCCGCGGGCGTTTCCGGCCGCTCATCAATGTACATCTGGATATGCTGAACAACGGTGTTAAACAATTTATGCAGGAACCTGACGTGGATAAGTCGAATGTGATCGTGATCACAGAGCTTACCCTGCAGGCGCTTAAAGAGCGGGACGCTGACCATACCGCTGATATTGATGAAAAGGATTTTCTTGAACGCGTGGATATACTTTGCAGCCACGGTCAAACCGTACTGATCTCCAATTTTCACGAATATTATAAACTCGTGGCCTACCTGTCAAAAATCACCAAACTAAAGCTGGGTGTGGTAATGGGCTACCCTAACCTGGAGTACATTTTCTCTGAAGAGCATTACAACGACCTGCAGGGCGGCATCCTGGAATCATTTGCCACCCTGTTTAGCCGCAAGGTGAAGCTGTTTATCTACCCTACCCTGCGCGATGGCGTCATCCTGAACTGTTTGAAGTTTAACCCGCCCGCCCATTTAATGGATCTTTACCGTTACCTGATCGCCAATAACAAAATTGAAGACATCAGGCATTACAACGAAAACAACCTGAGCGTACAAACCGATAAAGTGCTGCAACTGATTAAGCAAGGCGCCGAAGGCTGGGAACAATACGTACCCGCCGAAGTAGCTACCATGATCAAAGATCGCTGCCTGTTTGGCTATGCCTGCGATGTGGAACCGGCTAAGGAAAGTGTGAAAGCCGCAAATAACGGTGATGGGATTGTGGTGGGTAAGGGGTAGGAAGATTATTGCTTCAAAAAATAATGAATATTGAATATTGAATATTGAATTCCGAATTTCGATTTGCATATTCGATACTAAATTTTTAGTATTTTTGTTATATGGTGATAGAAAGAACACATGATGAGATCATATTCCGGTTGCCCGCAGATATTGATACTGCAGGTTTTCAACGCATCGTAAACTACCTTAAATATAAGGAAGCTATCAGAAAAAGCGAAGGCACCGACGAGCAGGCCAACCAATTGGCAGATGAATCCAAAAAGCGCTGGTGGGCAGAAAATAAAGGGAAATTTATAAAGTGAAGTTAATAGTTGATACTAATATAGTATTTAGTACTCTATTAAATCCCTATTCAGCTATCGGGGAAATCCTGATGAATATACAGGATGAATTTACATTCTTTGCGCCCGAGCTCCTCAAGGAGGAACTAAAAAGATACGAACCCAAAATAGCCGCCTATTCTAAACTCAACCCGAAAAGTTTATCCGACATTGAAGCGTTGGTTTTATCGACCATAAATTTTGTTTCTGAAGAATTAATAAGCGAACAGTCCTGGGTTAAGGCATTTGCTTTGACAAAAGATATTGATGAAGACGATACGCCTTTTATTGCGCTTGGAATTGAACTTGATGCAAAATTATGGACAGGTGATAAAATTCTTTCCAAGGGTTTGGCAAAAAAAGGAGCAGATATTATCATTACAACCACTGATTTGAAAAAAATAACGAAATAAAGTTTCCGGAATGTCATGGAATAAACACCCTTTCCAAACGCTATTAAACTTTCTATATAAAGTCGGCCAGTGATGTTATTTAAATGCGACATGTAAAGTATATTCGAAGTTGAAAATTACGAACATCTATCGATACCAATAAACTAAACTTAATATTACCAAATCATGCCTAAAACCTATCCTGATTTATTTTTTGAAACAGTCGTTACGAAGTCATTGATCGCATTCCCATTTCTTCTTATTGTTTTCTATTGCTATGGAGTTAATCATGAACACGGGGATGTTAACGCCGGATTAATGTACCCAACCGCTTTTTTAATTCATATCGCACTGGTTTGCTTTGTAACGTATAGTATTTATTTTTTTGTCGATAAGTTCACCTATAGAAAACGGATCAATCCTGTTAAGAATTTTGTCCATCTGATACTTGCTGCAAGTTTGTTATTTACACGCGAAAATGTTATTTTAATATTGGTAATATTGACGCTACCAACCCTTTTAGTAATAAATCTTATTACTTGGCTCATCACCTATCCGACAGGTAAAAATTAAAGTTTATAGTTGTTAAATCCGATTCAATACACTTCGCCCAATACAATCAATTCCAAATTATTAGCAGTCTATTTCTACATTATAATAAAAAGCTGATAGGTAATAGCAAAAGTCACTCTAAAAAAAAGACCGAACTTTCCAGCCCGGCCTCAGTTGATTGTATTGATTTTTGTGAGATACTTAAACTAAATTACTTTTGATATAATTGATGCTTTGGGTAATGCTGTCGTAAGGTTCGCCGGGGCATTTGTCTTCTTCAACGAAGAAATATTTCAAGCCGGCTTTTTTGGCATGGGTAAAGATCTTTTTAAAGTCGATGATACCATTACCAACTTCCGTAAACATCCGGTTGGTGGTTTTGTCCATGTCTTTTATATGCCATAGCGGGAAACGGCCCGGGTGTTCGTTGATGAGGGCAATCGGATCCTGGTTGGCCTTGGTTACCCAGTACATATCCATTTCCATTTTAACCAGGTCCTTATCGGTATTGGCCAGTAGGGTTTCATAGGGATATTTACCGTCCTGCTGTATAAATTCAAAGTCGTGGTTGTGGTAGCAAAGTTGAATGCCCGCTTTTTTACTGATCTCGCCGGCTTTGTTAAAATCATCGGCTACCTGTTTGTAATGGTCAAGTGTTCCGCGTTCATTAGGGGAAAGAAAGGCGCAAACCATGTATTTTAAACCAATGGCAGCGCCATCCTCCACTGCTTTGTCCCATCCGTTCAGTATTGTGCCTGGCTGCATTTGCCCGTTCACTTTTTCTTCGCCGAGGCGGTAATGGCAGCTTGGCATCACCAGGCCATTTTGCTTTAACATGGCCGCGAAATCATTGGTGGCCACATTATAAAACTTGCCCGGTCCACTATAGGTACCTTCCACCGAAGTATAGCCGATCTGTGCTACTTTGGCTAAAGTGGCGCCAGCATCCTGCTGCATATGATCGCGCACGGTGTATAATTGCAGGCCGATGTATTTTTTATCGTAAGCAAATAATTTCGGGCCCATTAATAGTCCGGCAGAAAGTACCGCCGACGTTTTGAGGAATGATCTTCTCGTTGTCATAGCTTTATGGATTGGAATGTTTTTAATTTGGATGGTTTAAAATTTATCGTCATTAACTTCTATCCAGATATTGTCCGGGTCCTGCAGGTATACCTGTTTAACGCCATCCGGCCTTAATTGCGGATTTTTGGAATCCTGTTTCCAGTTGCCGTATTTCACCTGCATTTCGTCCAGATGTTTGGTAAAATCCGCAAGGTTGGGCACCGTGTAGGCAAAATGCGAGTTGATATCATGGTCTGTCACTGCAGCGGCTCCCTGGATCAGGTGCAGCTGGGAATGTTCGCCGGTGCGCAGCCAAACATGTTTACCGTCATGAAAAGGCTCCGGAATTACCGGCAGCATCATTACATTTTCATAAAAGTCCGCACTTTTTTTAAGGTCCTTTACATACAATGCAACATGGTCTGACGTCGGGCTTGCCTGCGCAAATGCACCGATTGCCATTCCGCTCAACAGCATAAGGGAAAAAAATTTAAAAACTATCGATTTTTTTATCATGGTTTTAATTGTTACTCGCTTCCTTGCGCTCCTTGCGTTTTTCTTTGTGTTCCTTGTGGTAAAAAGTCAACCACTAAGGGCACTAAGAATTCACTAAGACCACTATGAAAAATCGCTTATCTCCCACCCTAACCAAACAGGCGGGCAGGGCGAGGCTTTACTTCAAAATTGCATTTATCCTATTCAGCTCATCCTCACTAAAGGTGGTATTTTTGATACAACCGATAGAGTCCGTTACCTGTTCGGGCCTGCTGGCGCCAATAAGTACAGATGTAACCCTTTTATCCTTCAAGATCCACGAAAGCGCAAATTGTGCAAGGTTTTGCCCGCGTTCGTTG
>NZ_CAIWNH010000342.1 GCF_903913935.1 uncultured Mucilaginibacter sp. | reverse complement strand
TTTCAATAAACAGTTCAAAATTGCCGGACCGGGTTTTTATGGCTTCATGTACAGGTACGCTTTCCACCACATTCCAGCTCATTCCTGATTTTTCAATTATCTCCTTGCGCTTATTAATTTCATTCATCTCCCATACCTCGCCATTGGGGACGTGGTGCAATGCAGTAACCACACCCGTGCAACCCGCCTGCCTCAAATCAGCAAGCGAAACCGGGTCATTCGGCCCGTACCAGCGCATAGTTTGTATCATCTTAAAACCGGCAGATCTATTGTTTTTCATTGGTGTTAATACAGTTTTCTTATCGCCGCAGCGTTTCTACTTATTATTTAAATCATAACCCTTTCGGTTGATCTTCGGGTTTTGAAGCTTAGTTTTTACATGGCGAATCCAGCAGGTAAATATCCAGCTTGCCACCGTTTATCAAACTTGCATAATTTACAAAATTTTGGGGATATTTTTTTTTCATTCCATTTGACCATATTCCAGGTGGAGTTTGCCTCATCACTACAGGAGCCGGTTAAAATAAATTACTAAATAGCCTTTCAAAAATAATATTAGGCTGAAAAAAATTATTTAATTATTAGTGATTGACCGATCAGTGTAAATTAATTGATAAAATTGTAAGCATGTTACCAAAAGAGTTATCCGGCTTCTCTGATGGAGCGCCCGGTTTGAAAGGCTAACCTATTTATATTTTATAATTTATACAACTCATATGGGAACTAATTTTTATATCATAATTATTATACATCCATAACAGTTATTTAAGTAAAAGTCAAATCAACATGAGTAATTAATAACAATTCCAGCCGTTAAATTCCTTTAATATATCAAGAATAATTTCATCGTTACTGCTTTTCATATTTGAAACCAAGGTAGGGTGACGTAGGGCGAAACATTTTCGCCTATAAAACGCAGGGCAGCAATAGCGAGAGTTACGAAAATCTTAGATTTCAAAAAGATGAGGTAAACATTAGCGGGCTATCCCGCAATAAAAAATTGGAAAAATCCTTTTCTTAGCCTTATCTTTAATTAGCATTTTTAATTTGCAGGAGAATCAAATGACAACATTCCGGTTCAATCCAGTCATACCGCATCCTTTACTAAGCCCTTACATTGCTAAAATGTGGGTATTCGAAAGCAGCGGCCGACTTCCTGCCGGGGATAGAAAACTGATTGTTCCAAATGCAAATTTCAAATTAACACTTACCTACCGTAACGGGATAGTGGCCCGCGTTGGTGACAAGGATTTCATTCAAGGGGAAAATAAACTAAGTTTAACAGGGCTGATTGATTCACCTGTCATTCTTGATTCGCAAGAAGATGCGCAGACTGGTACGATAATCATCGAATTTAACCCGCTCGGGGCTTATCGCTTTTTTCATTTATCATACGCTGAAGTAAAAAATCAAATTGTGGCGATGGAAGATTTGATAGGCCACTATGCGAAAAATCTTGAATCGCAACTGGCAGAAGCAAACTCCGTAACGTTGAAATTGCAGCAGTTACAGAATTTCCTGATCAAACTGCTTGAGAAAACAGTTCACGACCCTATTTACGATTATTGCATCAATCGTATTTCATACTCCCGGGGTTTGGTCAGCGTGGCGCAGTTGGAGAAGGAAACCGGCTACAGCTCGCGCTGGCTTCATACAAAATTCTCGGAACATCTGGGTACCGGGCCCAAAAACCTTTCCGAAATAGTCCGGTTCAAATCAGTTTACCATGCATTCTCATCCGGCGTAAATTATCAAATATTAAAGCAACAAATTTACCATCATTACCACGATCAATCCCATTTCATAAGGGCATTTAAAAGGTTTACAGGAGCCACCCCAACCGAACTTCAAAACAGTATGAACGAACTCAGCACGAAGAATTTTACCAGCTGAATTCCGATTTGTACAATACAAGCGGATACCATCGCTCTATCTTTGACTATAAAACAAATAAAATGGAAAAGAACGACTTTAACTGCAGTATCGCTGTAAATATCAGCGCAAACGAGGCGATCAAAAAGATCAGTAACATACCCGGGTGGTGGGGAATAACCTTTAGCGGGAACTCCGAAAAACAAGGCGATCAGTTTATAGTAAACATGGGGGGGGAATCTTTCTTCAACTTTACCGTATCAGAATTAATCCCGGGCAAACGGGTTGTTTGGTTGGTTGACGATTGCAATATGCCCTGGTATACCGACAAAAAGGAATGGGCCAACACCAAATTGATTTTTGATCTGACAGAACATAATGGTGTAACTGATGTGACTTTTACCCATGAAGGCCTCACACCTAATGTAGAATGCTACAACGACTGTGAACCGGGTTGGACACACTGGATCAAAACGAGTTTGTTTTCTTATTTTGCTACCGGAGAAGGAGTTTTCCGACCAGCCACAAAATAAAATCGGCTAAATAATAAACTTATAACCGGCAATTATTGACGTTACGCGCACCTCAGAATGTTTCCAATAACTTCAATGTTGTTTAAAAATGGTCGAATAAAGGTATTGAAGAAGTCATCAAAACAAAAAGAGATGGCCTTTCAGCTATCTCTTTTTATTCTGATGATCAAAATGTTCTATTTATCGTATGGGAAATTTCTAGAAACTTTACGCATCATATGCTCAATTAAATCGTCAGTTGCCGTACTAATTCCTTCGTCCATCGTCTTTGTAAAGCGCCATATCAGTTCTCCGTCAACACCATTATGAATGTTCAAAATCAGATTTCCGTCTCCTGTCTTTCCGCCCAAGCCACCAGTTAAAACCATTAAACCAATAGCAGCTGCCTCTGATTTGGTTTGTTCGACGTTAAAATCACCGCTTATAATTGCATCGACACCCAAGATTTTTGCCAATTCGTCTTTTGTAGTTTCATCAAGTTTGTCATAAACGCCAGCTTTCCTCAATAAGATATTTGTCTTTTCAACATCTTGAAATTCAACAGTATAATTCTTAGCTTTTCTTAACAAAAAAGTATACATGCTGGTTTGAATTTTTGTAGCATAGGCTAATTCCTGTTGATGATTAGCGTTAGCATCAAAATTTTTAGGTTGCTTCTTGTAGGAGATTGTTACTTTAAAAGGCATAATCGCTACTATCTTATGTTGCTTTACAGCGTCCCTAAGCTTAGGGCTTTCGTAAATCTGTTTTTGCGCCAATACATTTAATGAAACAAGGCAAATTGCGAAGAGTAATAAGTGTTTTTTAATCATGATTAATTAGGTTTTACCGCCAAATCTAAAAAAATAAGATTAATTGAACCGATTTTATATTTTAATAAGTAGACTATATGTCGATTTTTTAATAATGAGATATTTAAATAATCAAACTCAGACGAGCGCTTTGGCAAATGCCTTATTTTAAACAGATAAAAAATGCGAAAGATATTCGAAACTGCCATCCTGATAATCATCAGATGCATGCGCTCGGTAAAATAAAAGGGGGTTTCTGTAAATACCGACCTCATTCCCAGCGTTGGTGCTAAACCGCTGAAATGTTATTTTTTAAAACACCTCCCCAACAGCAATGAACACCCCGCGTGAGCCTTCGCGGCCTAAGCCATAATCAACACAGATATTGGTTTTTGAGATGGTATTTAATTTTAAGCGGAGGCCGGGCCCGTATCCGGGCTGAATGCCTTGAAGCCTGGTGCCCGGGGCTGCTGAAAATGATTGCCCGTTCAAAAAAACAACACCACCCAGCAAACCATTGGCGGTAATTTTGAAACGATATTCGGCCTCGCCGTAAACCATCTGGGCGCCACGAAAACGGCCCTGTATATACCCCCTGCCGGTAACGCATGAGATATCCCATTGGGTGCTCGGTAGTTCAAGGTACGATGGCCGTCCATTTAGTATCAGCCAATCATAGTTCCAAAATGCAAGCACATTATCCGATCCTTCAGGGAAGTTGAAATATTTTCTAACGTCGATAATCAAAGAGCTCCAGGGGGTGGTGCTTCCTAAAAATGATAAATTATCCCGGTATTGCACAGACACATAGCCGCCCTTGGACGGATTGATAGCATTATCACGTGAATCAACCAAAGCATTAAGGGTAAACCCCGAGGCAATATCGTGAGACGTTTTGCCATATCGCGAATAATCAGAAACCGTTCCATCAAGGTTGCCTTTGTCGGATACATCCCAGTGATCATCAAAAATATAACCCGCTCCTAAATATATATTCCCGGTAACATGGCGTAAAACTGTTTGATAAAACTGGTAGTACGAATAATCCATAGGATCTTCATTTTTAATATTCGAACTACTGCCAAGGCCAAAAGTGCTCTGCGGATATTTGTAATACCTGTAATCGCCAACAAAATTGTAGTTATTATCCTTACTCCAGATGTTGCTTTGTACCGGGAATGTAAACTGTTTATTTTCAGTGATGGCCGAACTGGCTGTAATGGTGGAAATGCGTGATTGGGGGCCGGTTCGGAATGCCATATTACCCGACAACACAAAGGCCAGGCGGGTAACCAGTGTATAACCAATTGCCGGCACAATAGTTAAAGAAGGTTTAGTAGTAACGGTGTCCGGCTTTTTTTCAGGGATAACATTAAACAATACTTCAAGAGCGTCCGTAAGGTCCATTTGCCTTACTCCTTTTTTATTGCTTACTACCGAATCTCTTTTATAAATAGTACTGTCGCCTTTTTTATTTTTTACAGGGATAGTTTTCAACGGCACCGGATTATTCTCCTGTGCAAGAGCATTTAAAGTAAATAATGATCCAAATATTAGCAGGGTAATTTTAAAAAACAAGTTCATTTGTCAGGTATTAAAAACCCT
>NZ_CAIWNH010000341.1 GCF_903913935.1 uncultured Mucilaginibacter sp. | reverse complement strand
GGCCTAAGCCTGCGGCAGTGCTTTTAACAAAATTGCGGCGTGAACTCATGGTGTTTTGGGTTTACCAAATGTATAAACATCCTATCGATATTTTCATTTCTCTTTACCAATGAAGCAGAGCATATTTCCATCAATCAAACACCACCGTTTTATTCTTAAACACAAACACCCTGTCCTCAAAAACCAGCTTAAGGGCGGTTGCCAGTACGGCGGTTTCAATTTCTTTACCTGCTGTTACCATATCGGCCACGGTGTACGAATGGTTTACTGAAATAATTTGCTGCGCAATGATCGGCCCTTCATCCAATTCGTTGGATACGAAATGCGCCGTGGCCCCTATCAGTTTAACCCCGCGTTCAAAGGCTTTTTTGTATGGATTCGCACCTATAAAGGCCGGTAAAAATGAATGGTGGATATTGATGATCCGCATCGGGAATTTCTCCACCAATGCAGGAGATAGTATCCGCATAAACTTGGCCAGCACAATATAGTCCGGATCGTATTGATCGATAATGGTTGAAATTTTTTCTTCAAATTCCGGCTTGCTGATATTTTCGTGCGATACAGCATAAAAAGGCATATCAAAGCGTTTGCAGATATCCTCGAGTACGGTGTGATTGCCGATAACTGCCATCACCGTAGCGCCCAGCGTCCCGTAATAATTGCGGATCAATATATCGGCCACGCAATGGTACTCTTTGGTAACCATCACGACTACCCTTTTTTGCGGAAGCGGATTGATATGTACAATTGGGTTTGCAGGGAGTATATCACGCAGTTTCCTTTCAAGATGGTCGGGGTCACTTTCGTGGGATACTTCCAGCCGCATAAAAAAGCGATTTTGTGCCTGGTCCACATGCTCGCGCATCGAAACGATATTAAGCTGCTCGCGGGCCATAACTTTTGTTATGGAGGCTACCAGGCCCACCTGGTCGGTACATTGGATAACAATGATCATAAATTGTGAAAACGAATACGGGTAAAGATAATTTTTATTAGGTGTTGTACGGTTGTAATGTTGGAAAGTTGAAAAGTTGTGACGAATATGCCGTACCCTTTTTTACCATGAACGATGATCCATGAATTTTGAGCAACTTAATCAACCATCCTCTCAAACAACTTATTCAACTAAATTTTTTATTTTTATCCGTAACAAAACCCTGCATTTTAATATCATAGCGAATAGGAACAACAATATTATATCAATGATCATGCGTTACTTTTTATGTTTTTTATGCCCGCCGATAGCCATACTTACCACCGGCAGAATGGGGTCGTTTGTGTTGAACATTATTTTAACACTTTTATTCTGGATCCCGGGTATCATCCACTCTATTTTGGTGGTAAATGATTTTTATGAAGACAGGCGTTTCAGGCGCTATGCCAGGGCAACACGCAGAGGGTTTTAATGGCCTCACCCCACCCTCTCCATGGGAGAGGGCTAAAAAAATAAAGGCCATTAAACCTCAACCATAAATATGGATGCTGAAAATATACCCTTTAGGGTAATCAACTGGGAAAACGTTGTCAAAACAATGCATCCCGGAACTACCGGCACCGCCTGGTGGCAAACCCTGTAATTTGCGGGTTTGCGTTTAAGGTTAGTTGAATATAGCGAAGGTTATTTAGCCGATCACTGGTGCCAAAAAGAGCATATTGTACATTGCCTTGAAGGCGCGTTTACCACAGAACTTGAAACCGGCGAAAGTTTTCAATTGACTCCGGGGATGAGTTATATCGTATCTGACGAATTAAGTTCCCATCGTTCCGTTACCCAAAACGGGGTGAAATTACTGATCATTGACGGTGATTTTTTGAAATTGAAATCTACTGTTCAAACCGAAACTTTACAGGTTATCCTACCCAAATAGCTTGGGTCATATGATTTGATAAATGATATTTTTTGACTGCCCTGTATCGTAATTGCTGATCACACCGTAATCACTCCAATTAATCTGCTGTTTATGAGAGCAATCCTTTCAATAATACTTGCATTATTCATTTTGAGTGCGGTATCATGCAAAAAGTCTACCCAACTACCTTCAAACTCTTTAACCGGCAAATGGCGCTGGGTGAAATCAGTGGGTGGGATAGCAGGACTTACGTATACTCCTCAAAACACGGGCAATAATTTCAGGGATGAGTTTTATGCTGATAGTACTTATAAACGCTTTGAGAACGATTCCCTGCTCATCCAGCGCAGCTATTCCATCATAAAAGGCTATAATTATACTCCCACACAAAAAGTAGATGTTTTAAAAATAGGCGACTGGCGCAGTAGCATCTACGTCAAAAATGATACCTTATACCTGAACGATTTGTTCATCAGCGATGGCTTTGGAGATACCTATGTGCGGATCAGATAAAGCCGAAAGTGGACATTTTTTCATTTTTCGACAGATTTTAGGATCAATAACAAAGATGTTACCAAAAACCTGAACAGGGTTAACATTTTACCCTGTTAATTGCATCAAAAGTATCATTCCACATTCATAAAATTAGTTTAAATTTATCGCAACCATATAAATTAAACTAATGAGTTCACGAAGAGATTTTTTGCAAAAATCGGCCATTGTTGCCGGGGGCAGTCTGCTGGCCTCAACCTTTAACAATAAAGCATTTGCTATTTTTAAAAACCGGATAATGCCGAGCGACCAGCTTAATATTGGCGCCATCGGCATTAACGGAATGGGCTGGGCCGATGTGACCGCCGCATTAAAAGTGCCCGGCGTAAACCTGGTGGCTATTTGCGACGTGGATAAGAATGTGATGGATAAAAGGATGGCTGACCTGGCGAAAATGAATTATGGCACCTCAAAAATAAGGCGGTATGATAATTACCAGGCGCTGTTGGATCAAAAAGATATTGATGCCGTTGTAATTGGCACGCCCGACCACTGGCACGCCATGATCATGATGCATGCCTGCGAAGCAGGTAAAGATGTTTATGTTGAAAAGCCCGTGGGCAACTCCATTGGGGAGTGCCGGGCCATGGTAAAGGCGCAGGAACGTTATAACAAAGTGGTGCAGGCCGGCCAATGGCAGCGCAGCCAGCAGCATTTTAAGGATGCGGTCGACTTTGTACATAGTGGTCAGCTGGGTAATATCCGTACGGTAAAAGTTTGGTGTTACCAGGGCTGGATGAAACCCGGCCCGGTGGTGGCAGACAGTGCGGCCCCCGATGGTGTTAACTATGCAGGCTGGCTTGGCCCTGCAAAAACGGTTCCGTTTAACTCAAGCAGGTTCCATTTTAATTTTCGCTGGTTTTGGGATTATGCCGGCGGCCTGATGACCGATTGGGGTGTTCACCTGCTGGATTATGGTTTATTGGGGATGAATTCGCCCGTTCCTAAATCTGTTTCGGCACTGGGCGGGCGTTTTGCTTACCCTGAATTATACGAAGAAACCCCGGATACTTTAACCACGCTTTATGAATTTGATGGTTTTAACATGGTTTGGGATTCGGCGATGGGGATTGACAATGGCTCGTACAACCGCGACCATGGGATTGCTTATATCGGTAATAACGGCACGCTGATCTTAAATCGTGGCGGATGGGAAGTTATTGAGGAGCGGCAAAGCAAAAACAAGGTGGTAAAACCATTTGTAGCCTCGTCAGACAATGGCCTGGATAAGCATTGGGAGAATTTTGTAAGTGTGGTAAAATCGCGCAAAATGGAGGATTTGCATTGCCCGATACAGGCCGGCGCACATGTTGCGACCGTAGCGCAAATGGGAAATATTGCCTATCGCACCGGTAAAAAACTGGAATGGAACGATGCAGCGCATGAATTTACCGATAAGGGAGTTAACCGCGAATACCTGATGAAAGAATATCATAACGGATATAAACTGCCGAAGGTGTAAGGGAGATTTCGGATTTCGGATGTTCGATTTCGGATTTTAAAAGTAAAAGAATTAAACGATTGTTGTCTATACTCCGTGTCCTTTGCGGCTTCTCTGCGATCTCTGTGTTTGAATTTTTACCACGGAGGCCGCCAAGATTGTCGCGGAGAAACGCGGAGTTTTTGATATTCTATAATTTCTAAAATCCAATAATTCCGAAATCGAACATCCGAAATCCGAAATTAATAATCACTTTTGCCTTTTGATCATGCAAAAGGAAAAGCTGTTAATTATTGATGACGAGGAACGCCTGCGCAACCTGCTGGCCAGGATACTGCAACTGGAGGGGTATGATGTGCTGGTAGCAGCCAACGGGAAAGAGGGATTAAAGAAACTCCAGCAGGAAAATATCCCGGTGGTCATCAGCGATGTAAAGCTGCCTGATTATAATGGGATCGATCTTACACTGCAAATAAAATCCATTCGACCAGCAACCGAAGTTATTGTTTTAACAGCCTTCGGCACCATAAATGATGGGGTGAAAGCCATCAAATCGGGCGCGTTTGATTATATAACCAAGGGTGATGATAACGAGCGGATCATCCCGCTGGTAAGCAAAGCAATGGATAAGGCATTGCTGCAATACCGTGTACAGGAATTGGAACAAAAGCTGAATGATAAATTTGGTTTCGACCGGTTGATCGGTAAATCAGCGGCGGTAACCGATGTTATCAAACTTGCTCAAAAAGTTGCATTAACCGATACTACCGTTTTGCTGCTGGGAGAAACCGGTACCGGGAAGGAGTTATTCGCAGAGGCTATACACCAGGCCAGCCCACGCCATAGTAAGGCTTTTGTGGCGGTAAATTGCAGTGCTTTTACCAAGGAGTTATTGGAGAGTGAACTGTTCGGTCATAAGGCTGGTTCATTTACTGGTGCTGTAAAGGATAAAAAAGGACTTTTTGAAGAAGCTAATGGCGGCACCATTTTTTTAGATGAAATTGGTGAGCTTGATCACGAATTGCAGGCCAAATTACTGCGGGTGCTTGAATCTCAGCAGTTTTTAAAGATTGGCGATACCAAGCCTACCCAGGTAAATGTGCGGATATTAGCGGCAACCAACCGCAATTTGCAGGACGAAGTAAGTAAAGAGGGCTTTCGATCAGACCTGTATTATCGCTTATCTGTTTTCCAGATCACGCTTCCCGCGTTGCGCGACAGGAAAAAAGACATCAGGCTGCTGGCTGAATACTTTATGAATTATTTTGGGTTGAAGGTGAAAAAACAATTCACCGGGATGACCGACAAGTTTGTAGAAAAGCTGGAGGCTTATAGCTGGCCCGGAAACATCCGCGAATTAAAGAATGTGATTGAACGGGCGGTTATATTGGCTGATGAGACGATACTTGATGAAAGCCTGCTGCCTTACGAAATGCAGGAACCATCACCTGTAAAACCGGGCACTTCTCTGTCAGCTTTTGACCTGGCATCTATCGAAAAACTTCATATCCAGCGTGTTTTAAACCATACCCATGGCAACCGGGCCGAAGCGGCCCGGTTGCTCAATATCGGCGTGGCAACTTTGTACCGAAAACTGAAGGATTACGGGTTGGAATGAGTTCGGAATTCGGATGTTCGATTTCGGATTTTTAAATGGCGGTTTCAACGCTTTAATGAATTTAGCCTTATGCAAATCAGACTTTCAGTATTCTTATTGTTCATTGCTCATTTTGCTATTGCGCATGAAAACGTCTTTGTTTCCGGGAAAGCTAATAGTATTCGCTATTCTTATTTAATCGAACAAAAAGACAGTTCGCTGCTTTTGTCTGCTAAAAATAACGTCAACCTTGTGCATATTGGTGTAGAAACAGGGCTGTGTATCTCCAATATTGTTTATTCACAGCATCCATATCTTAAAGGTGCCATAGCCGGATTTAATGCCGGGGTTAACTTTGATATTCCGGTTGAGTTTTCTTTTTCGTTTGATGCCGCTGTTTTATATACCCAAAAGGGATGTTTTTCAACGACAAGCGATGGTAGCTATACGCAAAAGCTAAGTTTTATTGACGTGCCCTTGTTATTAAAGTTTGCATCAACTCATAGTAAGTTTAATTTTTTTTTAGGACCGCAGTTGTCGGTTTTGACATCCTCAAATAATACTTTTGAACCGGGCTTTACAGGTAATCGAGGTTCCTATAACTATAAGGGGGGCAAATTTTTTATTGACGGTGTCGTTGGTGAAAGCTTTGATATTACAGATCGTTTTAATATTCACGTTAGATATTCCATAGATCTTAACAGTACAAACAGTAGCTCCGGGCCGGATTTCCGTAACCAGGTATATCAAATTGGTTTTGGGGTTAGGTTAGATTAGGTTTTAAAACGGATACTATGATTCCGCTGCGAATTAAGTTAAAAAATTCCTATTTTAAGCCTCATAATAAAAGATGTCAGGTTGTCAGATATTTTGATTAACGCCATTTAAATGAATATTGACGAGATTTTAACTGCAACGATCGTTTTAACATCCATATTCGCCTATGTTAACCAACGATGGATCAAATGGCCGCCAACCATCGGGATCATGGTGCTTGCGCTGTTGTTTTCCATATTATTGGCTATTGTAGGGAAATTCGATCCGGCTTTAACAGAAAAGGCAGTTTCAATTGTTGCCTCTATTGATTTTCAAAAGGCATTGATGAATTTTATGCTCAGCTTCCTGCTTTTTGCAGGGGCCATCCATATAAATTCCAATAAATTAAAAAAGGAAAGATGGCCAATCATTATCTTGTCAACCATCGGGACCATCCTATCTACCTTCCTTGTAGGGGCACTGTCGTGGTACCTGTTTAAGTTTTTCGGGATAAATATTGATTTTATTTACTGCCTTTTATTTGGTGCGCTGATTTCGCCGACAGATCCCATCGCTGTACTGTCAATTTTAAAAGCGGCAAAAATTCCCTCATCCCTTGAGATCAAGATCTCCGGCGAATCGTTATTTAATGATGGCGTTGCGGTGGTATTGTTCATCAGTATCGCCGAGATCGCTAAAAACGGAATCGCCGATTTTCATTTTTTTGACCTGGTAAAATTATTTATGCAGGAAGCTGTGGGCGGGCTTTTATTCGGGGCTGTTTTAGGATATATGGGCTATTGGACGCTGCGTAGTATCGATAATTATACTGTGGAGATTTTAATAACGCTGGCAATAGTAATGGGCGGGTATTCAATAGCGGGATTTATGCACATTTCGGGCCCATTGGCCATGGTAGTCGCCGGGATCATCACCGGGAATAAAGTAAAAGACGAAGTAATGTCAGACATTACCCAGGATTATCTGAGTAAATTTTGGGAACTGATCGACGAGATATTAAATGCGGTACTTTTTTTATTGATCGGCATGGAAATGCTGATCATCAAAATTAATTCCATCGTGTTTCTCATCGGGATGATTATCATCGTAGTTGTGTTACTTGCCAGGTGGATCTCTGTAATTATTCCGGTTTATTTTTTAAAGTTTTGGATTGATTTTGAAAAAAATGTAGTGCCTATTCTCACATGGGGCGGATTGAGGGGGGGATTATCAGTAGCCCTTGCTTTATCCCTTTCGCCGGCAATGCACAAGGATGAATTTGTGCTGGTAACCTATATTGTGGTTGTGTTTTCAATACTGGTACAGGGCTTAACCATTGGCGATTTTGTAAGAAGGCTTGCTGCACGGGAAAAATTAAAAACACAATAACTTTTCTATCGTTACCAACGGGCATTAGCACCCCTGTTTTATCATTTCGACTGCTATATTTCATAAGAAATTACGGGTTTACCTTGTGAATTTTTAATGAAACCTTGAAAACCCTGAAAATCTTATAAACCTACACCTCATCAATTAACATTTTGATAAAACCCTATCAAAATGATAGTGGAATTCTCAAATCGGCAAATCTGATAAGTTATCAAAAATCAATTATTAAGTTGAATTTCAGTATGTTATAAATATTTTGGCATTTGTGGCACTAGCTTGGTATATGTGCCTGCAATCAAATCAAACAAAATGAATATTATAGCTGCTCTCACTTATGTATTATGCTTCATAATCATATCCAGGCTCACCATTAAATCAATCCATTTCCAACAAAAGATCTTATCCCGGTCGAAACATTATCAATCACCCTTGAATGATAACAGTCATTTTATAAAGTGACCGGTGATATTGGATTAACTAATTGATTTGTAAATATTTATATCGAATTCCAAAATTCTGAAACCGCGTCCTGAAACAATGAAAAAACAACAACTGAAATACTCCTTTAAAGATGTTTTAATGATCGCCATATCATGGCTGTTTGCCCTGGCGGTGCTTTATATCATCTACATAAAAATCAAAACTTTTTAGCCCTTACAAATAACTATTAAACTAACAAAAACAATCAGCCCTTTTAAATCAAAACAAAAATGGATACCATCCTAACAATTGCCTACGTCATATGCTTCATTGTCATATTCTGGCTCTTTTTCAAATCAGTTAATTACTTCGAAAAAATTTAAAAATCATGATCGCATTATTTATCGTAGCCATCGCTGTATTTTTTTATATGGTTTATGTGCTCCTCAAACCCGAAAAATTTTAATCGCTATTAATTATCATCAAAACAAAAAATTATGAATACTGAAATCTTAGGTGTCATTTTTATGTACCTGGCAATGGTTGGCCTGGCCATACCGCTGGGTAAATACATCGCCAAGGTGTTTAAGGGTGAAAAAACCTGGCTCGACTTTATGGCCCCGTTGGAAAGACTTATATACAAACTCAGCGGCATCGACCCTACCCGCGAAATGAACTGGAAACAACATTTAAAAGCAATGTTAACAATCAGCGTTATCTGGCTGTTTTACGCTTTTTTCTGTTTGATATTCCAGGGGCATTTACCATTAAACCCTGATCATAACCCAGGCCAAACGCCCGACCTTGCTTTTAATACGGCGTTGAGCTTCTTAACAAACACAAACATGCAGGATTACTCGGGCGAAAGCGGGGTAACTTATTATACACAAGTATTTGTGTTAATGTTTTTCCAGTTTGTTAGTGCGGCTACAGGTATTGCTGCCATGATGGTGGTAGTTAAGGCAATGAAAGATAAGGTTACCGATAAACTGGGTAATTTCTGGGATTTCTTAGTGAAATCTGTTACCAGGATATTACTGCCTTTGAGTTTTGTAGTAGCTGTTATTTTAGCTTTTAACGGTACACCAACCAGTTACAAAGGGAAAGATACCGTAATAGGTTTACAGGGCGATACGGTTCACGTTTCGCGCGGTCCGGCAGCAGCTATGATCGGCATAAAACAAATGGGTACTAACGGCGGTGGCTGGTTTGGCACAAATTCGGCACACCCGCTTGAAAATCCTAACTATTTGGCAAATATGGTTGAAAACATCAGCATCGTTCTTATTCCTATTGCGCTGGTGTTTGCCTTGGGCTATTATCTGAATAAAAAGAAGCTGGCCTGGGTGATCTTTGGTGTAATGACAGTAGGATTTATGTCGATGCTTATCCCTTCTATCCGGGCGGAAATTGGCGGCAACCCGGCTATAGCGCATTTAGGTATCAGCCAACCGGGTGGTTCAATGGAAGGCAAGGAAGTCCGTTTTGGCGCAGCCGCGTCAGCTTACTGGGGTATTACCACCACTGTAACTTCCAACGGGTCGGTAAATGCCATGCACGACAGCATGATGCCAATATCAGGTATTGGACAAATGTTTGATATGATGATTAATGCTTTTTACGGTGGAGTTGGGGTAGGTTATCTTAACTTCTACGTATTTATCATTATTGCCGTATTTATATCCGGGCTGATGGTTGGGCGTACACCCGAATTTATGGGTCGTAAAATTGAAGCACGCGAAATGAAGATCGCCTCGCTGATTGCATTGTTGCACCCCTTTTTGATATTGGTAGGTACCTCGGTCGCATCATGGGTGCTGGTGAATTACCCGAATATCAACTGGGCAACCAAGCCTTCGGCCTGGTTAAATAATCCGGGTTTTCACGGCTTTTCCGAGATGTTATATCAGTTTAGCTCAGCTTCGGCCAATAACGGTTCGGGTTATGCAGGGTTAACAGCAAATAATATCTTTTGGAACTTTGGCACCGGTTTGGTAATCTTCCTAGCACGGTTTTTACCGATTATTGGTCCGGTAGCCATAGCTGGGATTCTTGCTAATAAGAAATTTATTCCCGAATCGGCAGGAACACTTAAAACTGATACTGTAACTTTCGGTATAATGATATTTGCGGTCATCATTATCGTTGCCGCGTTATCATTCTTCCCCGCATTGACCCTTGGGCCAATTGCTGAACACGTTAGTATTAAATAAATTTTAGAAAGAATCAATCATGAGATCAAATCAAAATACATTATTCCAGGGCGATCAGGTGAGAGAGGCCTTCAGGCATTCTTTCACTAAACTGAACCCCCGTTTATTATTCCGCAACCCGGTAATGTTCACCGTAGAGATCGGCGCTGCTATTATGCTGGTGGTAACTATTTTCTCGCTGTTCAATAAAACTCAGGGAAGCTTCGCTTATAACCTTAGCGTATTCATCATCTTATATCTAACTGTACAATTTGCCACTTTTGCCGAGGCGATTGCCGAAGCACGCGGCAAGGCCCAGGCCGAAAGCCTGCGCAAAACCCGCGAGGAAACACCTGGCCGTGTGCTGGTTGATGGCAAGGAAAAGACAGTAATGTCTTCTTTACTTAGAAAAGGCGATATTTTTATCTGCGAAACAGGCGACAATATCCCTACCGACGGCGAAATCATTGAAGGTATTGCTACCATTGATGAATCGGCAATTACAGGTGAATCTGCACCGGTGATCCGTGAATCAGGCGGTGATAAATCATCGGTAACAGGCGGTACAAAAGTACTGTCGGATAAAATAAAGGTGATGGTGACTACCCAGCCGGGCGAAAGCTTCCTGGATAAGATGATTGCCCTTGTTGAAGGTGCATCACGCCAGAAAACACCAAATGAAATTGCATTAACCATATTGCTGGCAGGTTTTACGCTGATCTTCGTGATCGTGTGCGTTACCTTAAAGCCATTCGCCGACTATGCCAATACCCCTATTACCATTGCGGCATTTATTTCACTATTTGTTTGTTTGATACCCACAACTATCGGTGGCCTTTTATCGGCCATCGGTATTGCAGGTATGGACAGGGCTTTGCGTGCCAACGTAATTACCAAATCAGGTAAAGCGGTTGAAACAGCAGGCGACCTTGACACCCTGCTGCTTGATAAAACCGGTACCATTACCATTGGTAATCGCAAGGCTACCAACTTTTATGCAACAAAAGGTATCAATGAAATTGATTTTGTTACCGCCTGTGTTTTAAGCTCATTGGCTGACGAAACCCCTGAAGGTAAATCCATCGTTGAGCTGGGCGAAACCGGTAAAACTAAAGTAAACGCTAAAGTGCCTGATGGTTCGGTGTTTATTAAGTTCACTGCCGAAACCCGTTCAAGCGGTTTGGATACCCCTGAGGGTTTACGCATCCGTAAAGGCGCTTTCGACTCTATCCGTAACATCGCTTTAAAAGCAGGAAATCCTTTCCCGGCTGATACAGAAGAAAGCGTAAAAGAGATCTCTTCAAACGGCGGTACCCCATTAGTGGTATCACAAAATGAAAAGATATTGGGTGTAATTGAGTTACAGGACATTATTAAACCAGGCATAGCCGAACGCTTTGAGCGCCTGCGCAAAATGGGTGTAAAAACGGTAATGGTAACTGGTGACAACCCGTTAACCGCAAAATTTATTGCGAATAAAGCCGGTGTGGATGATTTTATTGCAGAGGCTAAGCCCGAAGATAAAATGAACTATATTAAAGCTGAGCAACAGGGCGGTAAACTGGTAGCCATGATGGGTGACGGTACAAACGACGCACCAGCTTTGGCCCAGGCTGACGTTGGCGTAGCGATGAACAGCGGCACACAGGCTGCCAAAGAAGCAGGTAACATGGTCGACCTGGATAATGATCCAACCAAACTGATCGAGATCGTGGAGATTGGCAAGCAATTGCTGATGACCCGTGGTACTTTAACCACCTTCTCTATCGCTAACGACGTGGCCAAATATTTCGCTATTGTTCCGGCTTTGTTCATGGTCTCTATCCCTGCGTTGAAATCACTAAATATTATGGACCTGCACAGCCCTCAATCGGCGATCTTATCGGCAGTAATCTTCAACGCGATCATTATCCCGTTACTGATCCCGTTGGCTTTAAGGGGTGTTGAGTACAAACCAATAGGCGCTAGCGCTTTATTGCGTCGCAACCTGTTGATCTATGGATTGGGCGGCGTATTGGTTCCGTTTATAGGTATCAAATTAATCGATCTTTTGGTCGGCATTTTAATCTAATTAACATTAATAAATATTAATATGAAAACGTATTTATTGCCTTCAATAAAAATAACAGTTGTGTTGTTAGTGCTGTTATCAGGTCTTTACCCATTGGTAATAGCAGGCATTGGAAAATTTACACCGGGACAAGGTGACGGCGTTACCGTTACTTACAAAGGGCGCGTTGTTGGTTATGCCAACATCGGCCAAAAATTCACAAAGGATCAGTATTTCTGGTCGCGCCCGTCTGCCGCCAATTACCAGGCAGATGCCGGCGCAGGCTCAAACAAGGGCCCTTCAAATCCTGACTACCTGAAAGGCGTTGAGAAACTGATCGATACCTTTATGGTACATAACCCCACCGTAAAACGTGGTGAGATCCCAGCCGAACTGGTTACCTCTTCTGGCTCAGGTTTGGATCCTGACTTATCGCCTGCCGGCGCCGGGGTTCAGGTAGCCAGGATTGCCAAAGTGCGCAATCTCCCGGCTGCACAGGTTGAAAAAATAATTGCTGATAATACCGAAGGACCTGTTTTAGGCCTGTTCGGCCCATCAAAAGTAAACGTTTTGAAAATGAACGTGGCTTTGGATGAGTTGAAGAAATAACTTTCTGTTCTTAAAAAAATAGAGTAGTCAGATGGAGAAAAAACGGTGTCACCCTGAGCTTGTCGAAGTGCGCGCGTAGAGGCGTTTGCCCGCGTGCTTCGACAGGCTCAGCATGACAACGCTCATTTGACGTTTACCGAAATAATTAATTTGTATATAAATCTCATAAATGAAAAATAAAACAACATTACTCATACTGGCCATTGCAGGCCTTACTATAACTGCGAAAGCGCAGGACACGATTAAAACCACCGGCGACGCACCCCTGGTGCTGAGTGGTTCGGTAGATACCTATTTTAAAACCGACTTTTCGGGAAAAGCAAACAT
>NZ_CAIWNH010000340.1 GCF_903913935.1 uncultured Mucilaginibacter sp. | reverse complement strand
TATGGAAACTCATTTTTCTTTTGATAAGGCGGGCCGACTGGCGATCGTTGGTTGATACAAGGGATGTTATTATTATTGGAGCGGGAAGAATTGGTTACGACCTGTTCAATTTTTTTGAAAACAATCCCGATAAAGGGTATAAAACACTTGGTTTTTTTGATGACAATCCAAAAAATGTAAAAGAAGGTAAGTTTTACCTGGGTGGGACTGAAGATTGCATAGACTATGTAATAAAAAATAAGGTAGATGAAATATTTTGCACCTTACCAGTTTCGGAAGCGAAAACGATAGAGAAGCTGATGCTTGATGCTGACAAAAACCTCATCAGGTTTAAATCGGTGCCGGAATATTACGACTATTCGAAAAAAACAACCATTATTCAAAGCTTAGGGCACATTCCGGTTATTTCTTTTAGAACAGAGCCGCTTGAAAGTTTGCTTAACCGGTCGATTAAAAGGTTGTTTGATTGCGTTTTTGGCTTGTTTGTCATTCTTTTTATCTTCAGTTGGCTTTTCCCCATATTGGCTATCCTGATAAAGCTTGAATCAAAAGGCCCGGTATTTTTTACGCAAGTGCGTTCGGGCCGCGACAACAATCCATTTAAATGCTATAAATTCCGAAGTATGAATGTAAATAACGACTCGGATAATAAACAGGCATCACGCGACGATAACAGAATTACCCGGATCGGTGCTTTTTTAAGGCGCACAAGTCTTGATGAACTTCCCCAGTTTTTTAACGTTTTAAAGGGAAATATGTCGGTAGTAGGGCCCCGGCCACACATGATCAAGCATACCAAGCAATATTCGCAATTGATCGACAGGTTTATGGTCAGGCATTTTTTAAAACCGGGGATCACTGGTTGGGCACAGGTTCAGGGTTTGCGTGGTGAAACAAAAACCGTTGACGCTATGCTGAAACGCGTTGAAGCCGATGTTTGGTACCTGGAAAACTGGTCGTTTTTGCTCGACCTCCGGATTATCATGCTGACGGTGTGGAATTCCCTTAAGGGTGATGAAAACGCGTTTTAGCGGGCTGCTGCTTCAAACTATTTCATTACCGTTTTTTAAAGCTAATGTTTCCCATAATTTAAATACGGCAAGCCCCTCATCGTGCAGCACCTGTTCAAACGCGAGTTTCCTTTCGGCCATATTACACTCAAGTTCCCGGTAAATTAGTTGGTCATCAAAGCCAATGCCAGCAGCATCTGTTTGTGTATTGGCGTAATATATTTTTTCAATCCGTGCCCAGTAAATCGCGCCAAGGCACATGGGACATGGTTCGCAACTGGTGTAAATTTCGCAACCACTAAGGTCATAGGTGTTCAATTCTTTGCAGGCTAATCTAATGGCCGATACTTCTGCATGGGCGGTGGGGTCGGTTTCAGGAATTACCCTGTTGGCGCTGGCCGCAATTACTTTTCCGTCCTTAACAATAACGGCACCAAAAGGCCCGCCCAGTTTTTGTTTTATATTCTGTTCAGACAGCGCTATGGCCATCCTCATAAATTTTTCAATTACCTCTTTTTCCATTGTTATAAAAAAAAACCCCAAACAAAGTTGGGGTTTTTAATTGATAAATATCATGCCAAACCTGTGTATTGTTAACTTGGCCCGCGTTTATTTCTTGTCTTTGGTGTACGCATCGTTAAGCCTTTTTATTACATCAGCAGTGACATCCAATCCTGCATCACCATATATAACAGTTGGGTTAGCTTTTGAATAAGTTAATACCAGTTTATACCCTTTTTCTTTAGCATATCCTTTAACAAAGTCAGCAATTTTATCATATACTTTATTGCCTTCGTTTGCCTGTTCTGTTTGAAACTGGGCGGTAGCATTTTGCTGGTAAGTCTGCAAATCCTGTTGCTTGCGCTGCAGGTTTTGTTCGGATGTTTGCCTTTGGTCGGCGGGCATTGTTGACGCGCTTTTTTGATAATCAGCTACTTCGCGCTGAAATGCTTGTCCGCGTGATGCCAGATCGCTTTGGGCCGCTTTACCTTTATCCTGCATAGTTTTAGTCACATCTTTGGCATAATTATATTTGCTCAATAATGTATCCTGGTTTATAAAAACGATGGTCTCTTTATTGTCGGGTGCGGCAACAGCAGGTTTGTCGTCAGTTTTGGGTTTATTGCAGGCGATTATTGTTGTTGCAAGCAATAGGCCTGTTGCAATTTTTGTAAGAAAAGAAGCTTGAGTTTTCATTGAATTTAATTGGTTTATTCTGCTGCCATCTCCGGCAGGTTTTAGTTTGTTTTATTGTTTTGGATAAAAAAAATTTTGACAAAGATAAGGTTTCGATAGAAGTATCCTAATTTATTGAATACACTCATTTTGATGTGCAAATTTGCGGATGGGATCGATGTGCAGATGTGCAGATATGCAAATGTGCAGATGATGCAATGTTAACCTTCTTGTTCCTGATAAGTATGTATTATGTTCATTTCAAGGTAGCCATTTAAAAGGGTAAATTCAACAAAACGCTCCAAAAAGTGGCTTGCGTGCCCATTGGTACACGGCTACATTGATCCCATTTGCACATCTGCACATTTGCATTTCCGCACATCTACACGCACATGTTCTCACACATGTTAATTACGTACCCTTTTTATCAACAAGTGCTGTAATACGGGCTAAAAATCGTACTTTTGTAAGTTGTTTTTCTAACCAAATATGAGCGAAGAAAATCAGGACAAATCAAATTACTCGGCAGATAATATACAAGTTTTAGAGGGTTTAGAGGCGGTGCGAAAACGCCCTTCCATGTACATCGGTGATACGGGTTCAAAAGGTCTCCATCACCTGGTGTATGAAGTAGTAGATAACTCAATTGACGAGGCGCTTGCCGGTCATTGCGATACCATAAAAGTTATCATTC
>NZ_CAIWNH010000339.1 GCF_903913935.1 uncultured Mucilaginibacter sp. | reverse complement strand
GAGATTGCTTCGTTCCTCGCAATGAGCGATTGGTAAGGTTACTTCCCTTCAAAATACGCCAGTATTGCTTTTGCCTGTTTCGTGTTCACTACCTCCAACAAAACTTCTTCCGTCGCTTCACGTACTTTTTTTACTGATTTAAAGTATTTCAATAATTTTTCGGCAGTGGTTTTGCCTATGCCTTCAATAAGTTCAAGTTCGGTAACCAAAGTCCCCTGATCCCGCTTCTTCCGGTGAAATGTTATGCCGAAACGGTGTGCCTCGTCTCTTAAATGCTGGATAACTTTTAAAGTTTCCGATTTTTTATCCAGGTATAAAGGATATTGATCGCCCGGGTAATACAATTCCTCTAATCGTTTGGCAATGCCTATAATGGTCACCTGTTTTTCAATACCAAGTAATTTAAGGCTCTTCATGGCTGATGAAAGCTGCCCCTTGCCACCATCAATAACGATCAGCTGAGGCAATTCTCCCCCTTCGTCAAGCATGCGCCTGTAACGCCGGTGAACAGCCTCTTCCATGGTTGCAAAATCATCAGGGCCTTCCACCGTTTTTACATTAAAATGCCGGTAATCTTTTTTGGATGGTTTACCATCTTTGAATACTACAATTGCGGAAACAGGGTATTTACCCTGGAAGTTGGAGTTATCAAAACACTCGATGTGCCGCGGCAGCGTGTTCATCCGAAGGTCTTTCATCATTAGGGTAAGCAGCCTTTCAGTTCTCACTTCAGGGTTCAGCTTTTCGTACTGGTCGATCTTTTCCTTCCTGAAAAACCGCACATTTTTCTCCGAGAGGTCAAGCAGCTTTCGTTTCTCGCCTAACTTTGGAACGGTGAATTTTATAGATTGATCATCCAGGTCGATATCAAAAGGAACGATGATCTCTTTTGAATGGCTGTCGTACCTGGTACGGAATTCAGATATCGCAAGCGTCAGCAATTCCTCGTCGCTTTCATCCAGCCGCTTTTTCAGCTCGATGGTTTGCGTTTGGATGATCGTACCATTCATCACCTTCAAGTAATTGACAAAGGCATATTTTTCGTCGGATGCGATACTGAATACGTCGACGTCAGTAATGGAGGAGTTAACCACTGTTGATTTGCTCTGGTAATTTTCCAGCAACTCAAACTTCCTTTTCAGGCGATGAGCGTATTCAAAATTCATATCGGCAACCGCCTGCTCCATATCATTTTTCAGGTTACGAAGTACGCCGCCGATCTTCCCTGTTAAAATATCTTTTATTTCATTAATACTATGGTCGTAATCGTCCTCTGTCTGGTAGTCCTGGCAGGGCCCTTTACAATTGCCCAGCTGGTATTCCAAACAAACTTTAAACTTACCTTTTTGAATATTTTCTTTGTTGAGCGCCAGGTTACAGGTGCGCAAGGGGTAGGTCTCTTTTATCAGCCCTAAAATATTATGCATCATACTTACTGATGCATATGGCCCAAGGTATTTAGAACCATCGCGTACGATGCGCCTTGTCCAGAAGATGCGCGGGTAATGTTCATTTTTGATGATGATCCAGGGATAGGTTTTATCATCCTTTAACATGACATTATACCGCGGCTGGTGCTTCTTTATCAAACTGTTCTCCAACAGCCAGGCATCAACTTCTGTATCAACAATGGTAAAAGTGATATTCCGGATCTTGGATACCAATACCCGGGTTTTGGCATTTACATTATAATCCTTATTAAAATAAGAGCCCACCCGGTTACGCAGATCCTTTGCTTTACCGATGTAGATCAGTTCGTTGTCCTCATCCCAAAACTGGTAAATACCGGGTTTATGGGGGATATTTTTTAACTCCTCTTTATAGTCGAATTTACTCATTCCTGGTTAGTCATTGAGTCATTGGGTCATTGGGTCATTGGGTCATTAAGTCATTGGATAGGTGTGGACTATACCCACATTATCATTGCGGGGAACGAAACAATCGCGGACTGTGCATGACAGAAATGTTTGGTTCGCGATTGCCACGCTATCGCTCGCAATGACAAGATTTCATGAACCCGGCAACATTCCAACTTTACAACATTCCAACCTTACACCAATCAGAATCCCAGTTTCTTATCCACGTCATTCGTCCCTTGCTGCTGCTGTTTATAGGCATTACAATCTAAAGTAATGGTCATATTTTTGGGAGCATCGAAATCAACATTTTTTTTGATCCCAAGGGCCGGATTGGCATAAACCCTTTTCATAAATCCGGCAAATATAGGCAGGGCTGAGTTGGCGCCCTCCCCTAGTCTTGTTGACCGGAAGTGAATATCCCGGTCTTCGCAGCCAGACCATACGCCGGTAACTAACTGCGGTGTTATCCCGATAAACCAGCCGTCGGAGTTTTCCTGGGTGGTACCTGTTTTTCCGCCGATAGGGTTGTTTAACCCATATTTATACTTTAACCGCGATCCCGTACCGTCTTCTATCACTCCTTTTAGCATATAGGTCATTACATAGGCAGATTGGGCGTCCATCGCCTGAACCACTTTAGGGGTATGGGTATAAACCACGTTGCCATTTTTATCTTCAATCCGCAAAATAAATGTGGGTTCAGTCCACGTGCCGTGGTTGGCAAACACCGAATACGCGCCGGTCATATCAAATACAGAAGCATTAAATACACCCAAACAAATAGAAGGATATGGCGGCACATCGCTGGTAACGCCCATCTTTTTGATCAGCTCCATTACGGGCGTTGGTTTTACTTCATTCATTACATATGCCGTTACATAATTTTGCGAATGAGCCAGCGCAGTTCTTAGGGAGATGGCCCCCGGCAGCGTTTCAGTAGGCGATGAACCCGGCGTCCAGCCGTCAATATTTACCGGTACATTATCCACTTCCTGGCAGGGCGAAAAGCCATTTTCGATGGCAACGGCGTAGGTAAACGGTTTAGCGGTTGAACCCACCTGGCGGGTGCCAACTTTTACCTGGTCATACTTAAAATGTTCAAAGTCTGTGCCCCCTACCCAGGCCTTTACATACCCGGTGGTTGGGTCCATGCTCATCAGGGCATTGCGCAACATCATTTTTGAGTATAATATAGAATCAATGGGCTTAATTAATGTATCAATATCACCCCGCCAGGTAAACAGTTCCAGGCTGTCGGGCGTATCAAAATTCCGCCTTATTTCGTCTTCTGATTTTCCCTGCAATTCCAACTGCTTATACCTGTCAGACCGGTACATCCCTTCGTCAAGCAGTAACTTAAAATTCTTGATACTTTTCCACCGGCTAACCCCTTTCCATTGGTCATTGAACTGGGCCTGCAGTTGGGGCATATATTCGCGTTGGGCTTCCTCTGCGTACTGCTGCATCGTAGCATCAATGGTGGTATAAATCTTCAACCCGTCGCGGTCCAGGTCATATGGGGTACCGTCTGATTGGACAATATTCTGGTTTTTAAAGATCTTTTGGATCTCCTGTTTCAGCACTGCCCTAAAATATGGAGCCGGCCCTTCATTATGGTTCATCGGGTTAAAGTCGATGCCTAATGGTTTGCTTTTAAACTCCTGCAATTGGCCATCACTTAAATAGCCCTGTTTCTCCATTAAACCCAGGATCAGGTTTCGCCTGTTTAGCGCCCTGTCCGGATGCCGGATGGGTGAATATACACCCGGCCCCTTAACCATACCTACCAAAACGGCCGCCTCGTCGGGCGTCAATTTATCAGGGGTAACATTAAAGTAGGTATGCGCAGCCGATTTGATACCAAAGGTATTATAAGCGCCAAAATCCACTGTATTTAAATACATGGTGATTATTTCCTGCTTGGTATAGCGTCTCTCCAGGCGAACAGCAATGATCCATTCTTTCAATTTTTGCGTAAAGCGAACAAAGGGGTTACGGGAACCCTGGCTCCCCGAAAACAGATTTTTAGCCAGCTGCTGGGTAATAGTGCTCCCTCCCTGCTTTGACCCGATCAGGTTTAACAAAGGGATAGTGAACAAACGGCGGAAATCGATCCCGGAATGGTCGTAAAATCGCGAATCTTCAGTTGCGATCAACGCGTTTACAACATTGGGCGACAATTGTGAAAAGTTAACGCTAGAGCGGTTTTGTATATAATAGGTACCCAAAACAGTGGCCCCATCTGCAGATATAACTTCAGAAGCCTGGTTACTTTTAGGGTTTTCAAGGTCGCGGAAAGGCGGAAGCTGCCCAAATAAGCCAAAATAGGTAACGACAAGCAGCAATACAAAAAGTGCAAAAAAGCTTAGCACCGCTCTCCACAGGTACCAGTTATACCTTTTTATATCCCCGGGCGAAAGTTTAATGATCATGATTAGTAATTGTTTTGAAAATAGTCGATATAACTATCCAATGTCTTTTGGTCGGCTAATTTATCCAGATTTTCCTTAGTAATAATAAAAAAGCTGTACTTATCCTTTGGCACCTTCATAATATCAGGCAAAAGCGGTACAATATCATGGGCAAACTTTTTCACTTTTTCCAGCGAGGGGAACAAACCTACATATATTACCTGGTCATGATCGCCAACTGCTTTCAACTGATGTTTAATACCGTTGCCTGCATAATTTGCCCGCGTAAACTGCCCTATTCCAAAACGCGACGAGGCCACATTAGTTGTGCCTGATGTAACATTTACTACAAAGTAATAATTGGTACTATCGCCCTTCGAAAAAATGGATGGCACAACCATTTTAGCTTTAAGCGCATCCGGATCGGCCTCCGACGAGATTGCCACCTGACTTGTTTTGACAGTATCAACCGGAGCAACCGTTTTGGGTGTTTCCGCCGGCTGACTAACAGGTGGTGTTACCTGCGCTATTATTTTAGTTGTATCCACCGGCGGGGCCTTTGGCACAACCTGCGCCGCCGCTTTTGTGGTGTCTGCTTTCGGACTAGCTTTTGGCACAACCTGTGCGACAGTTTTCGCAGTATCTTTCTTTGGATTAGCTTTTGGTGTTACCTGCACAATAGTTTTTGGCGTATCCGTTTTCGGGCTGTTTTTTGGAACAGTTACCTGCGCGATAGTTTTTACAGAATCTTTCTTCGGGGTGATTTTTGGAATAAATACCTCTTTCTTCACCTTTGCTGAATCAATCTTCGGCACGGCCTTCACAATTCCAGCAGGCTTTTTCACCGGCTCTTCTTTCTTTTTTTCCGGGAGCCGTTCGCCGGGTTTAGCCGCAAAAATATAAGGTTTCAAAATTTTCCGGTAGGTGGCTTTCTCCTTATTTTCCTGTGCCAGCGTAAAGGGGACATCATGCGGATCAACATCCGCTATCACTACATTTCGCGCCAGCATTTCATTTTGGTTTGCACTAATATAAGCAAGGTGCTGCTTAGCCAGCGGAACGATCAGTTTATCATTTGGGTATATTTTGATCAGTTGCTGCAAGCTGTCCGCAAAAGGTCCCGCCTTTTCATTATGTCCCTGTGAAATGATTTGCAGGTAGAATATCTGGGCTGATAATTTATTACCGGGATATTTTTTCAATAGTAGCGGCGCCTTCTCAATTACCTCTTTGTACTTTTTATCGGCATACAAATCAAATACATCGTTGTAAGCTTTGGTAAATTCAGCATCCTGATCCTCAAGCTTCCTTGCAAACTCAGGATCAATGATAATTTTAGCGAAAGGTGTTTCAGGGAATTCTTTCAGTAACTTGTTTTTATAAAAATCCGACTTCGCCGGGTCGCTGTCGCTGTAAAGCCTGTACAGGTTATAATAAATCGCCGGTTTATTTGGATCCTGCGGAAAGCGGCTTAGTATCTTTTCAAAAATCTCAATAGCGTCTTTTTTGTCTTCCAGGATATCCCTGTAAAAGTCGCCCAGGTCAATATAAGCATTATAAACACGCAGGTTGGATGCCGAAAGCAGTGCAGGTGTAAGCGGAAGCGCGTCAACCAGTTCCTTACGGTAACTTGAAGCCATAGCGGGTGCTTTGCCTGTTTTGGACGGCCCTGCCGGCGCATCAGGGTCTGCAGATTGAGCGGTAACAGCCGGGTTATTACTATCTTCAGCAGCGCCCTTAGTGCTTCGTCGCCAGTTGTCTTCCAATGTACGGTTACCCCAAACGCGTTTAAAATCGTTATATCCCTGGCTAACCGCGGTCGTATTATCAAAATAAAACGATCCGCCCTTTGCCTGGCCACCTGAACCTAATCTGGAGCCCCCGGCCCGGGATGCCGGGGCCGCAGCATTTCCCTGCGCCGCTGCTGCTGCCGCCTTTTGCTGTAAGGTGTTATCATTTACCATTTTGTCAATAACACCCGCGCGGGTCTTTTCATCCATGCGGGCAAGCGCCTGCAACGTGTCCTCTTTGGCGATAATTTGCAAACGTTCAGCAAGGTAAGAAAGGTTGCTCCCTATTTTTTTGATGCCCACATAACCCGGGTAATTGGTTGGCAAACTGGTTAACGTACTGTCGTAATACTTTTTCGACTTTAAATAGTCGGCTTTAATTTTAAAATAGATCTCCGCAAGCCTCAAATAGGAAAGCCCCTTCTGGCTCTGGTTTTTAACACTTGTCCGTACCGAAAGATTATAATACTTTATGGCATCATCAATTTTTTTGTCGGCCATTTCCAGTTGCGCCACCTGGTAATAGATCTGGTCTTTAAATTCTTTATTATTGGGATTCTTTAAAAGGCCAAGCAACTTGGTGATCCGGTCTATTTTTACGCCGTTTTGGTTGTCGTCAATCCGTATCAGGTTTAAGCTGGCGTTAAAGGCCATTTCAAACTGGGCGTTACTCTTCGAGATCTGGTCGTAATTCCGCGCGGCATTTACCTGCTCATTGTTCAGTTCCTGTACCTGGGCCAAAATAAAGGTCCACCGCAGCCGCTGGGTTTTATCTTGGCAATATTTCAAGGCCAGTTTGGCCATTTCCTCCGCGTCTTTGTAATCTTCTGCAGCTATGTCATATTGCAATTTAGCAGCATAAATATCAGCAGAGATCTTCTTTTTAGGGTTGATGCTTTCAATGGCGCTGTCAATAACCAATTTTGCCTTCGGCAACTGATTCAAATAAATTAATGCCCTCGTCTTCCAGACCCTGGCATCCCGTACCAGGTCCTTCCTTTTTGGATAGTTATGGATCACATAACTCAAAAACTCATCGGCGTTATAAAAATTACCTTCCAGGTAGTTGGCCTGCCCCAAAACAAGGTAAGCATCGCCGATATATTTACTCTGGTCCTTATAATTAATGATCGTGTACCCTTTTGATATGGCGGCCTCCAGGTCTTTATCAGGTGTTTGGCTTTGTGCAACGGTATCCGGGTAAACACTTAATATTTCATTGTAATTGTCGGTAAACGAGCCTGCGTAACTATCCTGCTTTTGCTGCAAAATCTCTTTTGCGTTAAAAAGGATATTAAAATTGGCAGTAAGGTTTTGCATGTCGCGGTTAAAGCCGCTTTGTTTTTGGAGCGCACACCCTGCCAACATCGCCATCAAAGCAATTACCAGCAATTTAAAGGGTTTATTTACAGAAAGTTTAGATGTTAGCCTCAATTTTAAATGGGGATATAAAAGCCTTGCTAATTTAGCAACAATTATGAAATAGGTTTAATAAATTTGAAGATGGATAAAAACAAACCCGATAAAGAGAATAACACCGGAAACGGTTATCTAAAGTATAGTGGTATGGGCTTTCAGATGATAGCGATCATCGGGCTATTTACCTATGCCGGCTATAAAATAGATCAATCTGCCCAGCACCAGGTAAAATGGGTTACTGCCATTCTTTCGCTAACGGGTGTTTTTATATCTTTGTACGTCATTATAAGGTCTGCGAAAAACTGAGTTTATATTACCCGTTTTAGCATATAATAAAATTTCAACCTCTCTCATTCAAATGAAAGTAACATCTTCTATTATTTTTTTCCTGGTATTTATTATCATTATCGCGATACCGCCGGCGGCACTTCAATATACCGGAAACACTGGTTTATTAACGCCCAATTTTTGGACCGTCTTCTGCTTTATGTCAGGTATTACGTTTTTAATAGTTGCCGTGATGCTTATTGTAGGGCGTAAAAACCAGGAGCATTTTACCCCGGCATTTCTGGGAGGCACCACCTTTAAACTGTTAGCCTGTTTAATATTTATTTTTGTTTTTTTATCAAAAAACCCCTCAAATAAGCCTATTTTTTTAGCTAATTTTTTATACGTATATTTATTAAATACTGTCTTTGAAGTTTATGTTTT
>NZ_CAIWNH010000338.1 GCF_903913935.1 uncultured Mucilaginibacter sp. | reverse complement strand
CGCCTGACAAATATTCGAATATGATTTGCTGTTTTATTCTTTCTATATTCATGATCCGGATCTCCTTGTGACAACCCTAATCAGTACGACACACCGTGCGGAAAAGTGGAACAGTGGAACGCTTGCGTCGCCAGAGATCGTTACCTTACTCCACCAACCCTTTCTGGCTTCCACTCTTTTCCGTCTTTCGGACTTTCGGACTTTACTGACTTCCCGACTCTAAAAAACGTTCTTCCACATCATGCTTTCTACCGGGCGGGTGCTGGGCACGTTGTATTTGGCGTTAAGCTTGGTATTATAAAACGTTTCGATCTCGCCCTCCACCACAAAATAAATGAGCTGGCCGATGGGCATGCCGGTATAAACCTTTACAGGCTGGGTGCAGCTGATCTCCAGCGTCCAGGTATTGCAAAAGCCTACGTCGCCCTTGCCGGCGGTGGCGTGGATATCGATCCCCAGTCGCCCGGTGCTTGATTTCCCCTCCAGGAAGGGCACGTGCAGGTGGGTTTCGGTATATTCCTGGGTAACGCCCAGGTACAGGGTATTGGGCTGCAGAACAAAGCCATCTTTAGGGATCTCGAAGGGGATCACCTCGTTGTGGAGCCTGGCATCCAGCACGCGGTCGCGGTAGGTGGCCAGGTGTTTGCCGAGGTGTACATCGTAGGAGTTAGTACCCAAACATTCGCGCCTGAAAGGCTCGATAATGATGGATCCCTGCTCCATTTCTTCTAGAATTCGCTTGTCTGATAGTATCATGGGTCAGCCGTTGAGCCGACTAAATTAGAACTAATTAGCACGCACAGCAAGGCTATGTTTTTAACAAAAGTTTTAGGTAATTGTGGAAAGAAAAAATTGCGATACGCCTCACCTAAACGGCAAAGCCCTCATGAGCACCAAGCATAAACTATACGCGAATAATCCTCTCCAAAGGAGAGGACTTTTGATATTCCTTTTTAAGCCCCTCTCCTTTGGAGAGGGGTTGGGGTGACGCATCCTACGCCACATCCAGTGCCACTACTTCGCCGGTAACTTTATGTTTCAGGATCAGTTTGCGGTCGCCGTTGGGGAGGATCTCTTTCTTGATGAGGTAATGGTCGTCATCGTACGAAATGAAGTTGGAGCCGTAATCGTCGGTTTGGTCGCCGCGCCAGCCTTCAATTTGTACGGGTTCCCATTTGCCGGTTTTAGCCGACAGGTAGCAGGCATCTATAATGGCGTTAACGATATAGCCGTCGTAAAAGGTTTCCAGGGGTTCGGTTTTGTTTTCGATGGCGTTAAACATATCGGTAAACATATTGGTATAGCCCAGCTCATGTACCTCATCCCCCACCGGGAACAGCCAGCCGCTGCTGCTTTCGGCTTTCTCGGCAACATATCCACCCTTGCCGGTACTAAACATCTCGAAACCGGTGCGCAGGAAGTTGTTGAGCCAGATGGTGCCTTCGGTGCCCATTACTTCGTCGCGCAGGTCCATCCCCCCGCGGAAACACCAGCTTACCTCAAATTGCCCGATGGCGCCGTTGGCGTATTTTACCAGGCCAATGGCGCTGTCTTCGGCCTTGATGGGGTGCACCTGGGTAGCGGCCCAGCACATTACCTCAACCGGCCGGATGTTTTTGCCAATAAACCCACGGCTGATCTCGATGCAATGGCAACCCAGATCCACCATGCAGCCACCGCCTGATTGTTCGTGATCCCAAAACCAATCGCTATGCGGGCCGGGGTGCGCCTCGCGCGATTTTGCCCAAAGCACCTTGCCAATGTTACCGTCCTGCACCGCCTTAAGCGATTTAAGGAATTTGGGGGTGTAGCAGAGGTCCTCCAGGTACCCACCCATGATGCCGGCTTCTTCTACCATATCCAGCATTCGTTTGGCTTCGGCGGCATTGCGACCAAGGGGTTTGGTGCATAAAACATGTTTTTTTGCCCTGGCGCAGGCCGCAACAGCTGCTTCGTGCAGGTTATTGGGCAGCGAGATCACCACGGCATCCACATCGGCACGGCTAACCACGGTATCCATATCGTCCGAATAAAAACTAAGGTGGTAATCATCAGCGAACTTTTTGGCTTTATCAATATTTCGTGAGTAAACGCTGATGAGTGAATCTTTTGCGCGCTGCGCCTGCAGCGAGTCTGCATAAAAACGGGCAATAAACCCGGAGCCTAACATTGCTATGTTCATTATTCTTTAATTTTTAAAATTGTGATAGTCTTGGGTCCTGAATCGAAAGTCTTAAGTCAAAAAAAGGCGAACTATAGACTCCTGACTTAAGACTCAAGACTTTGGGCTCAAGGCTTAAACCTCCACCTGCTTCTCCCAGCCGGTGTCTTTCAGGCCGGGGTCGTTTTCTTTTTTCAGGAAATCGGCGTTGGAAAGGGATTCTGCAACCCACTCTAATATGGCGCTATCAGGCACTACATCAACCGGTACTTTATAAGCCGTCGAAGTTTCGTTATAAGCCACATTCGATTGCAGGTTATAGCAGGAAATAATGGACCATCGCGGACGATCAGATAAATTAGCCTCCGACCGGTGTAGTATATTGCTGTGGAAGATGAGGGCGTCGCCGGGTTCCAGTTCAACATATACCAGTTCCATTGTTATTAAGGCATTATTTACCATGACCATGTCGGCGCCGGTTTGTTCGCCGGCAAAACCGTGGTTAACCCGGCCCAGCTTGTGCGAGCCTTTAATTACCTGCAGGCAGCCGTTGTCCTGGTTGGCTTCTGTCAGGGCTACCATCACGCTGATCATTTCATCCGGAAACATAAACTGGTTTTTGTACCAGTAGCCGTAGTCCTGGTGCCATTCCCAGGCGCCGCCAACCTTAGGTTCCTTTTGCATTAGTTTGGAGTGGAAGTGGCAAACCGGCGCTTCGCCGCCCAAACATTGCTTTACCGCGCTAATCATCTTTTCGCTGCGGGTCATGTAGCCAAAAACATCATTGCCAGGCGTAAACCATAGCGACAGTTTGCTTTTTTTTCCACTTTTGTCGTTTACGTCCAAAGCGTTGTTGTGCATGGCATTGTCATCCAGCGCGGTTTGGTATAATTTGTTGATTTCTTCGGGATTAAAAAAGCCTTTTAAAATGAGGTATCCCTGCTGATGGTAAAGCCCCACCTGTGCAGGCGTCAATATTTCTGTTAGCATGGTAATTTTTTTAAGTCCTGGTTTATAATTGCTAAAAAGCGATACAATTTAGGTTTATTTGATATAAGTTTGGCAACCTTTTTGCAATTTTACTTTTATGGCTATAGCATACAGGCAGCAGGTTGATGACGATACCGAATTTGCGATCTGGAAGATTGAGGAAGAGGCTGAGGATCTGTACAGCCAACTCCAATTAAACGACGAAGAAAAGGCTTATTACGAGCAGCTTAAAATAGGCAAGCGTAACCTGCATTGGTTAGGTACGCGCGTTTTGCTGCGTAAATTGCTGCGCACTGATGAATATATCGATTGCAAGGTGGATGCCCACGGCAAACCTTATTTAGTGCATCTCCCTTACCATATTTCATTAAGCCATTCCTTTGATTATGCCGCGGTAATGATCAGCAAGGAGCCGGTGGGTATAGATATTGAGCAGGTGAAGCAAAAAGTTGAACGCATCGCCCATAAATTTATGCGCAAGGAAGAACTTGATTTTATTTCGTCAAAGCATAGGATTGAGGAACTTTACGTTTGCTGGTGTGTTAAAGAAGCGGTTTATAAATGTTTCGGGCAGAAAGAGGTTTCGTTTTTACATAACATATTTTTGGAACCCTTTAATTTTGAGGGGCATGGCGTGGTGAACGCCAGGCTGAAAAAAGATAATATCGACATTGCATACGAAGTGGGCTATATGCAATACCATGATTATATGGTGGGTTACGTGAAAGGCAAAGAAGATGAAAAATAAAAAGGTTATTGCGCAAGACTGGGGACTGATAGACTATAAAGAGGCTTGGGATAAACAGGAGGAAATATTTTCTGCAATTGTTAATTTAAAAACAGAAATACGCAACCGCAAAGCAGGCACTGAAGGGGATGAATACGAAGAGGAAACCTTAACCCCGAACTACCTTGTATTTTGCGAACACCCGAACGTTTATACCCTGGGCAAAAGCGGCAAACCCGAACATCTGCTTTTAGACGAAAAGGGGCTGATAGAAAAACATGCATCCTACTACCCTATTAACCGCGGGGGCGATATCACTTACCATGGCCCTGGGCAAATCGTATCCTATCCCATCCTCGACCTTGACAATTTTTTTACCGACATACATCTCTATCTCCGCACTCTTGAAGAAGCGGTAATACTAACCCTTGCTGATTATGGCCTGAGTGCCGGCCGATACCCGGGTTACACTGGTGTTTGGTTTGATGCAGATAATGACAAGGCCCGAAAAATTTGCGCTCTAGGGGTAAGGTGCAGCAGGTGGGTAACCATGCACGGCCTGGCATTTAATGTAAATACCAATCTTGATTATTTTAAAAACATAGTGCCCTGCGGTATTGATGATAAAGATGTAACCTCGATGCAACGAGAGTTAGGGTACGAAATTGATAAAATTCAAGTAAAAAAAATCCTTAAACACCATATTTCCGTATTGTTCAATATGGAGATGGTATGAAAGCATTACAAATTATATTAATAGCGATAACGGCACTATCAGGATGTAATAAAAAGGCCGATTTTGCCCCGCCGGCGACAGCCGACACAACAATAAACACAAAACCTATGACGGATTCTCTATCTTATCTTGCCTTAGGCGATTCTTATACTATCGGCGAAGCTGTTCCTCCTGCAGAATCATACCCCTACCAGCTGACAAGCGCATTGAAGGACAAGTCCTTAAATGTAGAAATCCCGAAAATCATTGCCATCACCGGATGGACAACCGACAACCTGATCGCTGCGATTGCCAATGGTGGGATCACCGGTAAAAAATACAATTTTGTAACCCTTTTGATCGGTGTAAACGACCAATTCCAGGGCATAAGTCAGGATAATTATAAAATAAAATTTAGCCAGGTTTTAAACACGGCAATAACTTTCGCCAATGGCGATACCAGCAGGGTTTTTGTATTGTCGATACCTGATTATGGTGTAACACCTTTTGCCGGTGGGCGCGATGCACAAATAGGGCCGGAAATTGATCAGTTTAATGCAATTAATAAATCCATAAGCCTGAAGGCTGGAGTTAATTATCTCGATATTACCGCGATATCAAGAACTGCGGCTAACGACCCAACATTAATTGCAATCGACGGGTTGCACCCCTCAGGTAAAATGTATTCGTTATGGGTTAATCAGCTAGCGCCAATGGTGGCGGCGCAACTTAAAAAGTAAACGACTCAAAAAAAGTAATGTATCCTTTGGTAATGTGCTATGAAACGATTTCTTCCTGTTCTGCTGCTAATTGCCGGGGTAACCGGTTGCACCAAAAAAGCGATGGTCGTTCCGGTCTCTGTCGCTATTAATCATCCGGATACCACCAAAATTACTGCATCAGATACCCTTAGTTACCTTGCTTTGGGAGATTCGTATACAACTGGGGTCGAGGTAAACCTGCAGGACACCTACCCTTACCAGTTGGATAGCATATTAAATATGCATTCCATTCATATACTGCCCCCACTTGAAATTGCTAAACCAGGCTGGACGACCGTTGATTTGATCAACGCAGTAGCAGGAAGCGGAATCAGCAATAAAAAATTTGGATTAGTTACCATGATGATTGGCGTAAACGACGAAGCACAAGGCCTGACTGTTAGCGATTACCGATTGAAATTTGCGCAAATATTAAATTCCGCTATTAATTTAACAGGTGGTAAAGCCAGCCATGTTTTTGTTTTGTCGATACCGGATTG
>NZ_CAIWNH010000337.1 GCF_903913935.1 uncultured Mucilaginibacter sp. | reverse complement strand
TTTTGGGTGAGACAGAAAATAAACAACCGGACGCTTTTCCTTTGTTTTGTTTTAAATTGACCCAATTATCAAAATATTAAATGTGGATATTTGAATCTAATACTAACTATGCTGGAATTTAATTTAAAGGGCTTTCTTGTTCCGGATAAAAATATCCGATCTTCTATTGAAGAGTTTGAGACTGTTTTTGTGAATTCCATTCAATCGGTAAAACGAAAAGAACTATTTAACAATTATATTTCGTATTCGACGGCGCTTAAGCAATTGTGCAACGGAGTTGATTTTAAGCAATGGATTGACGGATCCTATGTAACTAAAAAAATGGAGCCAAATGATATTGACCTGGTTACGTTTTTAGATTTTTCTATTGTGGAATCGTTGGGGGATAGTTTAAGCGATTATAAATACCCGGCATCCCAAAATCTCTTTGGTGTTGATGCCTACATTGTTAAAATATACCCTCAAGGTCATAAATATCATCTTTTATATCAGTCAGACATAGCCTATTGGATCAATCAATTTAATCAAACACAAAGAAATAGAATTGGGAAAAAACAGCCCAAAGGATTTTTGGAAATTATTACGTAAATTTGATTAGATGAAAAAAGCAGAAATTTATAAGCTGATGGACTTGATAGAAGATGTCAAGAAACTTGATGAGTTGATTTCATTTCATCGGCGGGCTGACGCATCCGATTTTATGATCAGTCAATATGAAGCAAAAAAAACTAAATTAATGGGAATCCTTATAGATGAGTTGGCTTCTCCTCCTGTTCAATCTACTCAAAGCTATTTGCTGATTAAAATGCTTTTAAACAAATACTATCCTGCTAAATCAGAACTGGATTATATTGTTGATAGCGATATCAGCAAACTAGCTGCGGCTATTTAACTATTCACGTTTTAATTGGGCGCTGGCATTGCGGTATGCCATTTATATCCGCCCGTCCGGTTTTGGGTGAGACAGAAAATAAACAAACGGACGCTTTTTTTTGAGAGCCTCGCAATGACAAATTGAGTTTAAATCCCTCAAAAACAAAAATTCAGGTCGCTTTTCTTCATCCCGTAGGGCTCAAAGCTAAAGTCATCAAACTTGATAAAGCTTTTATCACGATAGTAAAGGAATACCTTGCCGCTGTGGTTAACATTTACGGCTACCGAGTCAACAGGGCCGAAGGTTTTATCAAGGTGGCCGGCAGCGAAGGTAGCAATGCCATTTTTTATTTTGATCGCATCGTCATCGTTATACACACTAAGATCCTTTACACCTGCCGAGTCCAGTTTTACGCATACCTGGTAGCATTTGCTCTTCATATATTCGTAGATACGAACATGTATTACCTTGCCCTTAAACACTAAATTACCAAATTCAGCCTGCCTGGTTTTGTGCAGCTCGGCTTTTTTAAGGGCATTGATATAAGTAGATACCCCCATGCTGATTACAAACAGCGCGATCACCGCCATCAACTGGTAAATTTTTTGTTCCTGGATTTTCATTTGCGTAAATTAATAGGCTTGAATTAATACTTCTGCCGGAATATGTAAAACCTCATTTAGCTTCCTGATCATCGCCAGGCTTAATTTTCTTTTTCCAGAAAGGATCTCGGATTTCCTTGAACGATATCCGAGTATTTCCCCTAATTCTTTTTCTGACAATCCCATTTGGTCTAAACGAAATTTGATTGCTTCCAAAGGGTTCGGTGCTGGAATCGGATAATGTTCTTTTTCATAGGCTTCCACAAGAATGCCTAAAACTTCTAATTCATCACCCTCGGGTGAATTCTCGATAATGTCTGTTTGCATCAATTCATAAACCCTCGCCAGGGCTGTATTATATTGATCTTCCGTTTTAATCGGCTTTGTCATAACTTACGGTTTTTGCATCAATGTCGTCATATTGCTTATGTGTCCCAAACCAAACAATGAAAACCATTTTGTATTTGTATTCTACATCAACTATTAGTCTGTAGCTATTACCATGAATATTAAAAACCACTCTTTTATTACTCAAAATCGAAGCATTCCTATATAAAACTTTTAATTCTGCTGAATTGTTCCAATTCGCTTTTGCAGCTTCATCATACCAACTAAGCAAAGCTTGTTCAGCCTGATGATATTCTTCTGCATATTCCTTTAAGGTCTTTAGGGCAATAACTCGCATTCAATTATCTTCAAATATACAAAAAATGTTACCATTTTGGTAACATTAGAAAATATTACTTCAAAGTAAAACAAAAAAATCCCACAAAAAAAAGAGCTTGCCTAAGCAAGCTCCTTCGCATTATGATAGGGTGGTTTATTGCTTTACAGCGGGTGCGGCAACCGGTGCCGCGTATTTATCAAATGTATTAACCGGGATGCCGGTTTTCTTTAAGCCATCAGTTATTTGGTTGGCGCTGCCCACTA
>NZ_CAIWNH010000336.1 GCF_903913935.1 uncultured Mucilaginibacter sp. | reverse complement strand
ACGCAAATACAAAAAATAGCTATTATATTTAAAATCTGTTATACTGAGTCAACATTTCATCATGATAAAAAATCCAAGCCGGTTACACTCCATTGATGTTTTACGGGCAGTAAACATGTTTTTTATGATCTTTGTGAATGATCTCAGTGGCGTACGTAATGTGCCCGAATGGATCGACCATGTGAAGGGTAATGTTGATGGCATGCACTTTGCCGATACCATTTTTCCTTTGTTTTTATTTATTGCCGGTTTGTCGCTTCCGCTTGCGCTCAGTAAACGGTTGAGTAAAGGTGAATCGTTTTCCAGTATAGCTATTTATATCTTGTTACGTTCATTCGCGCTTATTGTAATGGGCTTTTTCCATGTAAATATGGAGGATTACAGCAAGGACGCATTGTTGCCGCTGGGTATATGGGAGTTTTTATTAACGATCTCGTTTTTCCTGATCTGGCTGGATTACCCGGAAATATGGTCAACAACTAAAAGATACATTTTGATGGGCACAGGAATTGTATTGCTTGTTATATTGGCTTTACTTTACAAAGGTGGAACACCTGCTGAACCAAGGGGCTTAACACCCGAGTGGTGGGGCATTTTAGGCATCATTGGCTGGGCGTACCTAGTTTGTGCGGGGGTATTTCTGATATTTAAAGGCAATTTTAT
The DNA here is from genome assembly GCF_903913935.1 of uncultured Mucilaginibacter sp. Taxonomy (GTDB): domain Bacteria; phylum Bacteroidota; class Bacteroidia; order Sphingobacteriales; family Sphingobacteriaceae; genus Mucilaginibacter. Next base: position 1,047 of record NZ_CAIWNH010000336.1, on the reverse strand, counting down.
TGCGATGTGCACAGCGCTGGCCATATTCATGGCCATTAATATTTGCAGTCATGGCCATTTGATCAATTGGCACCTTTTAGTAATACAGGATGGCGACTCCTGCTCGCTCATGATGTTTGGCGTTGTGTTTTCCTTGTTATGTTACAAATTTGTAACCAAAGGTAAATACAGCAGCATATGGATAGTGTTTACATTAACGGGTTTAGCTGCCATAACGCTGGGTTTTTTAGTCCGCCCCTATACCGAAGGTATTTCAAAAGTGCATTCCACGCCGGCATGGGTTTTAATATGCAGTGGAATAGGTATCATTTTATTTGAATTTTTCATCTGGTTGATTGATGTTAAAGGCAAGGCAAACTGGTTTAAAATTATTAAACCAGCCGGAACCAGTACCCTTACCTGTTATCTTATACCGTATTTTATAGTGGCTATTTTTGCCATCGTTGATTTCAACTTCCCCGATTTTTTAAGCGAAGGAACAGGTGGAATCATCCGCTCATTTGCCATATGTTTTATTGTGATATTTATCACCGGTTTTCTTGAAAAGAAAAGGCTCCGGCTCAAAGTTTAAATATAAAGGTTTAATCAGGCAGGTTACCATCATGTGTCTAGTACGAAAACACGGGTTATTTGTATAACGATCGCATTTTGCCCACTTTATACACATCTCCGTTTAAGGGCCAATCTCATATCTTGGCCGGTTGGAATACAGATGTTTTTTAACATGGTCGTCTGTTTTATTGATGGCCAATCGCTTGTAAAAAAGGGAGTATAAATAGTTGATGAACGAAAAGAAGGCTGACGCGATTTTTGGGGAATACTATTGTAATGAAAGGCTATTTGCAGGTTAAGGTAAACGTTGTTTTAAAGAATTTAAAATCCCCCTAAAACAAAAAAAAGAGAAAGCTGGCGCTCACTCTTTTTGTAGTAACTGACCTCATTATCTATCATAAAGAACTAATTGGTTAGAACGATAATAATAATTATACAAATATATAACATGTGTATTTGATACACTAATATTTTAACAGATTTTTAACAGTTTTT
>NZ_CAIWNH010000335.1 GCF_903913935.1 uncultured Mucilaginibacter sp. | reverse complement strand
ATCCATATTTTGTCCCTAATTTACGGATAGTTATTGCTCCGGATAAGTATTCCTTAGTTACTTCTCCCTTTAAATGCGATTTGTCCATTTTGTCCTTGATTTTTTTGTCAACCCAGGTTAGGACAAGTCACGTGCGCTACACATGCTACAAACGCTACAATGCGCTACAAAACTGAATATCAATAAATTAACTACTGACAGTATTTTGTCACTGACAAAATACTGTCAGTAGTTTTTTGGGTTCCTGGCAAAAAATTTACTTTTATCCCGATATCCATTTCCCTACAAAAGGAATTTTATTTACCGCCCAACCCAGCGGTAACGAAATAGCAAAGCAAATAAGCGCAGTTAAGGGAATGCTTAAAATTGGCATACCCAGTTTGTAACTAATGCCAAATAGGTCATCCAGAAAATACAAAACCAGCGCGTGGGCCAGGTATATGCCATAATTATACCTGCCAGCAAAATCGCGGGCACGGGTAATAGCGGGAGATGTTTTTGGAACTGTCAGTTTTGCAAGCATAAAAGCGCTGATGGCCAGGAGTAAAACAGCGGGATTAATCGGTTCATAAAGCATTGTTCCGGGATATATGGGATAGGAGATCAGCAGCCTGCTGCCAATAGCGATTAATGCGATGCTGAATAAAAACAACAGCAACATCCAAAAACGCAGGTATTTTATATTAAAATCCTTATTGGCCAGGTAATAACCTAACACCAGGTAGCCGGCAAACCCGGCAAAATAATGCATATCTACCGAGGGGTTATACCGGGAAAGATAAGGCTGGGTAATGAGCATCACACCAAACCAAACCGCCAGGAAATAAATAAGCTCCTTTTCGGAGGCATTGCGGACAAACTTGCCAATAACAGGTATAAAAAAATACAGCCCGATAAGCATATAAACATACCATAAATGATAGGAGCTGCCGGTTTTTAGCAAATGCAGCACTTGCTTGATATTAGCCCAGGCATCTGCCCCGAACGTAATTTCTTCGTTATACCATGAATACCAGACGTAAATCAAACTCCAGAACAAAAAGGGCACCACTACCCTGCTCAATCTTTTCTTCAAAAAACTTGCGATTTCATATTCACGTGGAAGTAACAAAGCGCCGGTGATCATCACAAATGCAGGCACCCCAAAACGGGTAAGCGCATTTAAAAAATCAGCTGCCCACCAGTCTGTAGCCGGTACTTTCCCATACTGCATCAGCAAGGGCGACGAACAATGTAAGATAATCACCGCATATAAAGCGATGAGCCTTAAATTGCTGATCCAGTCGATGGTTTCGGGTTTGGTTGCTGGCATTTTACTATGATTGTTCCCATAGTAGCGATGGGTTTGAAACCTATTGCTACGGAGATTATTGCTATTTTGGCTTATAATATTCCTCCAGCTCTTTCAGCATTTTCACCTGGCTGCGCTGAGGGTTGATAAATATCCTTACTTTTCTGATGGTTTCATAAGCTTGTTCATAGGTCAAACCTGTTTTTATCAGGTAAGCCATGGCCATGGTAGGCCCGCGGCCCAGCCCCTGGCGGCAATGCACATAAACCAAACCTCCGTTTTTTATCTCGTTATTAATAAATTCCGCGCCCTTAATCAAAACACTCAACGGCGGAGGAGTATTATCAACGGTTGGCAGGTGCAGGTATTTTATCCCTTCGTGGTCGGCATCGCTATAATCGTTATGCATGCGCATATTCACTATTGCTGTTACACCAAGGGCCTTTAGTTTTTTTAATCCCCATAAATTATACTGACTGCCCAGCATCAGGTGAGGGTTAATTTGAGAACGCTTTAAACGCGGAACGCCTTTTGTCACCCTATGAATATTATCATAAATATAGTCCAAAACCAGACCCAACCTTGTTAAAATATTCATATATCGTCTCAATTTACTTCAAAATGAATGCTTTTTGTCACTATAAAAGGTTTTTTTAAGGTCAAACCCATTTTTTCATAGACCACTCTTTAATTAAAACCATTAATTTAGGGTAAAAATGAGCTAAAATCAATCTGTTCCAAATTAAATTTCGCCCATTATTAGCTAAAAGCAGTATAAAACCCTATTTTTAGCCCCTCAAAATTGATACAAGAATATCAATCATTTATGGTATAAAGAAAGGAATAATGAAAGTTTTAAAATTTGGCGGAACATCCGTAGGAAGCCCCGAAAGGATGAAAAAACTGCTGGATATCATTGACCCAGCCCAAAGGCAGATCGTTGTGTTATCGGCCGTATCCGGCACAACAAATAGTTTGGTTGAAATTGGCCAGGCTTACCAGGCTGGAGACAAAACTAAGGCCGCCGGGCTGATAAAGGTTTTAAAAGACAAGTACGAAGTTTTTATAAAGGAATTATTTGCCACACCCCAATATTTAGAACAAGGCAAGGAAGTTATTGATTATCACTTTTCGTTATTAAGTAACCTGGCTAACGACCTGTTTACGACAGTTGAAGATAAGATCATCCTGGCGCAGGGCGAATTACTGTCAACTACTTTATATCATGTTTACCTGAAAGAGATCGGCGTGCCATCGGTATTATTGCCTGCGCTTGATTTTATGAAGATAGACGAGGATAATGAACCCATTGTGGATTATATCTCCGAACATTTAACCCCGTTGCTTGATCAGCATCCGGATAATAAGTTATTTATCACCCAGGGATATATTTGCCGCAACAGCTTTGGCGAAATAGATAACCTGCGCCGTGGCGGCAGCGACTATACCGCGTCCTTGATTGGTGCCGGGATCCGCAGCGAAGAAGTACAGATCTGGACCGATATTGACGGCATGCACAACAATGATCCAAGGATTGTAAAAGGCACTAAACCAATTGCGCAGTTGTCTTTCGATGAAGCGGCGGAATTAGCCTATTTCGGTGCAAAAATATTGCATCCGCAAAGCGTATTCCCGGCTCAAAAATATAAGATCCCGGTTCGTTTGCTGAATACAATGGACCCGAAAGCCCCGGGAACATTGATCACCAATACCAGCGAAAAAGACAGGATCAAATCAATCGCGGCCAAAGATGGCATAACAGCTATCAAAATACAGTCAAGCCGGATGCTGCTGGCCCATGGTTTTTTACGCAAGGTATTCGAGGTTTTTGAACGGTATAAGACAGCGATTGATATGATCACTACTTCGGAAGTAGCAGTATCTTTAACCATCGACGATACATCTAACCTGGAAGATATCATTAATGAATTACAAGCTTTCGGGACTGTGGAAATAGACAAGGACCAGACGATAATTTGTGTGGTAGGTGATTTCGGCGCAGAAAAACACGGTTATGCAGCACGGGTTTTGGAAGCTGTAAAGCATATCCCCATCAGGATGATCTCTTATGGCGGCAGCGATCACAATATGTCGTTACTGATCCATACTGGTGATAAAACTGAAGTATTAAGGAGTTTACATAACAGGCTATTTTAGCCTCACCCTGCCCTCTCCAAAGGAGAGGGTTCTGAAAGAAAATTTAATATTACCCCTGTTTTAAAAAGTCCTCTCCTTTGGAGAGGATTTAGGTGAGGCAAAACGGGATGATTTATAAGAATTAAACATGTTCAATAAAAATACAACTACCCATTTCGAACAATTAGAAACACCGTTTTATTACTACGACCTTAATGTTTTGAGTAAAACATTGGAGGCCTGCCGTACCGCATCATCAAAATATGGCTTTCATGTGCACTATGCCATGAAGGCCAATTTTAACCCTAAGGTGTTGGATACCATCCAATCCTATGGCTTTGGCGCTGATTGTGTTAGCGGGAACGAGGTGAAGGCTGCCGTTGAACATGGCTTTGGTAAAGAAAAGATTGTTTTTGCGGGCGTAGGCAAATCTGATAAAGAGATCAATGCTGCTTTAGACGCGGACATTTTTTGCTTTAACGCTGAATCGGTACAGGAACTTTTTATTATTAACGACCTGGCAAAAGCCAAAAACAAAAAAGCAAATATCGCAATCCGTATCAACCCAAATGTTGACGCACATACGCACCATTTTATTACCACGGGGCTTGAAGAAAACAAATTCGGCATTAACAGCTGGCAATTGCCGGATGTAGCCGATGCCTTGCGCAAGTGCCCTAACCTGCAGTTTTTAGGCATTCATTTTCATATCGGATCACAGATCACCGATATGGAAGTATATAAAAGCCTGTGCACCCGAATCAACGAAATGCAGGATTGGTTTGTTGACCATGGCTTCGAGGTAAAAATACTAAACACCGGCGGCGGCCTGGGTGTTGATTACCATAACCCTGATACCAACAGCATCAGCGATTTTGAAAGCTATTTTAAAGTTTTCAGCAACTTTTTAAATGTAAAACCCGGCCAGGAGGTGCATTTTGAACTCGGCCGCGCACTTGTTGCGCAATGTTCAGCCCTCATTTCAAGGGTGCTCTATGTGAAAAACGGGCTGAAAAAGAATTTTCTGATATTAGATGCAGGTATGACTGAATTGATCCGCCCAATGCTGTACCAGGCATATCACCAGATAGAAAATTTAAGTCGAGAGTCCGAAAGTCCGAAAGTCCGAAAGTCCGAAAGCAGGGAATTGGATGCTTCTTTCGATACTCAGTCGCCAGCTGTACACTATGACATCGTAGGGCCTATATGCGAAAGCACAGATTGTTTTCAAAAGGATGTTGAGCTGCCACAGTCTTATCGTGGAGATCTGATAGCAGTACGTACCGCAGGCGCTTATGGTGAAGTGATGGCCTCAGGATATAATTTACGTGACCGGGTTGGGAGCGTTTATGCAGAACCTATAGGCTAAGCCCCGATTTTAAAGGGCCAGGTCCTTAATAAACTGATCGCTGAAGTCCTCCGCAAAATGCAGCACATTTGACAGGTATTTAAACTCGCCTGGCAGGTGTGTTGTCGTCATGATGACAGCTTTCATACCAGCATTGGCAGCGGCTTCGGCTCCTTTCGGAACATCCTCAAATACCAGGCAATCTCCATGATCAACATCCAGCAGTTTGGCTGCCTTTAAAAACGTTTCGGGATGGGGCTTACTCAATTCAACGTCATCGGCGCTTACTATCGCCGTAAAATAATGACGGATATTTAAATTATCCAGCACAAAATCAATATTAAAAGGGATAGCAGCTGACCCTATGGCCATCGGGATGCCTTTTTGGTGGGCGCTTTCTAAAAAAGCCTGCAGGCCAGGCAAAAGTTCAAGATGCGGTAGAAATTCCTGCTGGTATTTTTTTTCCTTTTCGAGCGAAAGCCGGTTCATTTCTTCCATCGTAAAACGATCCGGGCCAAATATCCTCACCAGCACTTCGGGGTTTTTACCATACATCTGCGGCTTTACTTCTTCCCATGTAAAATTGGCACCCAATTCAAAATTCAGCAGGTTTTGCCACGCTTTGGTATGATAAGGCATGTCGTTGATCATGGTACCATTAAGGTCGAATATAAAGGCCTTCATATTATTATAAACTGTTGCTTCAATTAATATTATACTATTTCCAATTCCGGGCAAAAGTACATTTAAATAAAAACACCTTTTAATAAAACTGAAATGTATCGCATATCGTAAATCTATCGTACTACATTTAAACAATACCGCCCTGCATAACCCTTGAAAAATATTAAAAAAGTGGCTAAATAATTAAGGAAGACGCGATGGAGTGATCTGTGCGATTAATTTGTTTTTAGCAAAAGCCCGTTTAGCATCAGCTGAAGGGCTTTTTTGTTAGGAGAAGTCCGAAACCTGCCTGCCGGCAGATTTCGGACTTCCCAAAAAAATACTTGCCAACCCGATTATTATGCCTACCTTGCGGCCTTTAATAAATAAAATAATGCAAAAAGAAGGAACAGTTAAATTTTTTAATGAAACAAAAGTTTTTGGTTTTATTACACCAAGCAATGGTGGCCAGGACGTATTTGTT
>NZ_CAIWNH010000334.1 GCF_903913935.1 uncultured Mucilaginibacter sp. | reverse complement strand
GTTAATCCTATTGATTTTGAAAATTCAGAAGGCAACCTGGGGATCGCTAATGCTTTATTTGAACATTTTGCTGCCAAATTACCTATTTCAAGGCTTCAGCGTGACCTTACAGATTCGACGGTATTGCGAAATATTGGGGTTCCGGTAGCACACACATTGATTGCTATTAAATCAACCGTAAAGGGATTAAATAAATTGTTGCTGAATACAGATGCCATCAACGCACACCTTGAGGCCAATTGGGCAGTAGTTGCCGAAGCTATCCAAACAATACTGCGCCGCGAAGGTTATCCCAATCCTTACGAAGCGCTTAAAGAGCTTACCCGCACCAACCAGCGGGTGAATGCAGAAACCATTGCTGTTTTTGTGGATGCCTTAAATGTTGACGATTCAATAAAAGAAGAGATTAAACGGATAACACCGGGAAATTATACAGGAATTTAGATAATTTGAAGATGAGTTAATTTGAAAATTTGAAAATTTACCGATTGGAAAATCCATTTTCAAATTTTCAAATCGCCAAATTTTCAAATTCAGCATTATCATCATCAGGTCATAACAACATATTATGACTACATAAACCAAAAAGCTGTTTAACTTTGTTCATCTATATTAGCTATAAAATAAAATGAATATCAACGTATATACAGAATCGACTCCTAACCCGGCAACCATGAAGTTCATTGTGAACAAGCTGCTGATCAATGGCAGTTTGGATTTCCCAACAAAAGAAAGTGCTGAAACTTCACCATTTGCAAAGGAGTTATATAAGTTTTCTTTTGTAAACGGGGTTTTCTTTGCAAGTAACTTTGTAACCGTAACTAAATTTGAAGGTGATAACTGGGATGATCTGTTGCCAATTTTAAAAGAGTTTGTAAAGGGCGCAGTAGAATCGGAACTTGTTATCAAAGAAGAAGAGCATGTTGAAGCTGATTTTGAAGGTACCGATACTGAAGTTAAGATCCAGCAGATATTGAACGACTATGTACGCCCTGCCGTTGAACAGGATGGCGGCGCTATCGCCTATAAATCATTTGATGCAGGTGTGGTTACCGTTGAATTACGCGGATCATGCAGCGGCTGCCCTTCATCAACCGTTACGCTGAAAGCCGGTATCGAGAACTTACTTAAAAGAATGGTTCCGGAAGTTACTGAAGTGGTTTCTGAAGCATTATAAAAAAACACGAATTACACGAATAAGGGTGAATTTTCACCAATGAAGGACGAAACATTTGCCCTTTGCATTTGTGCCCATTCGTGAAATTCGTGTTAATTGAAATATTTTTGGATGGTTTCCAGCATCTCCTCTGTTATCTTTCCGTTCGTTGCGAGTAGTTCCCTGGTATTTAAAACTTCAATTCCGCCTTTAAAGTTTACTACCTCGCCGCCAGCCTGTTGCACGATGACTATTCCGGCAGCAACATCCCAGGCATTTAAATTGTATTCGTAAAAAGCATCAAACCTACCACAGGCGGTGTATGCAAGGTCTACAGCAGCAGAGCCCAAACGGCGCAGGCCATGGCAACTGCGCATCAGTTCTGCAAATAATTCGATATAGGCGGCCTGCTTTTCAAAATTGTAATAAGGGAACCCGGTCGCCAATAAGCATTGATCAACTGTGGGCGTTGTGGTTACGCTGATCTCCTTACCATTTAAATATGCAGGCGAGCCTTTCCAGGCGTAAAAGCACTCATCCTGGTTAATTTCATACACAACACCCATTACCAGTTCATCCGCTTCCTGCAGTGCGATACTTACAGAAAAAACTGGCAAACCATGAATAAAATTGGTGGTACCATCCAGGGGGTCGATGATCCAGTTATATTTTTTCCCTACGCGATTAATTGTTTTTTCTTCTGTGATAAACCCTGCTTCCGGCAATACATTTTGCAAAGCCGATACGATCATTTGTTCAGCAGTTTTGTCTACGTAGGAAACAAGATCGTTTAGTCCTTTAAATTCAATTTTGTCAGCACT
>NZ_CAIWNH010000333.1 GCF_903913935.1 uncultured Mucilaginibacter sp. | reverse complement strand
GGTTCTCAAAGTCGAAATTCATTATAATTTCTTCTATCTCAGGATGCATAAAAAAAGGCAAAAATTTGATCTTTGCCTTTATACGTTAATGGGGCCGTATTTGTTTAGTAATTCAGCCCCGGTTATGTAAAAAAATTAAAAACCGCTGTCATCCAGCGCAAAAGAATTTTTTCGGGTTGCCCATTTGCCTTTGGTAAAGTCAGGGAAGGCCTGCGGCATATTGCCTTCGGCTATTGATTTTTCTGATAATGGTGTAATAGCGCTCATCGTAACCGAATCATAAACATCAATTGGTGTTTGCCTGCCCTGTTTTACGGCCTGCACAAAAGCGTTAAACACAAACCAGTCCATACCGCCATGACCTGCGCCCTCGGCATTGGTTTCGTATTTTTTCCAAAGCGGGTGATCGTACTTTTTAAACCAATCATCTTCTCCGTCCCATTCGTCTTCTTCTTTGCTGTGGTGTTCAATATAAACGCTTTTGGCGACATCCATCCAAAGCCCTTTGGTGCCCTGAACCCTGAAACCAAGCGAATATGGCCTTGGCAAATGGGTATCATGCGAAAGCAAAACAGTTTCGCCATTTGCACAATTGATCATCGTAGTAATCACATCGCCATTTTTGTAATTGATCTTTGCATTTTTGTTACCGGGGGCCAATTCTTCCACGTAGGCTGCCAAACCGCGGGCCTTTGAGCTGAAAGATACCAGGTTGGTAAAACGGTTGCCTGCATTGATGTCCGCATAATGCATCAAGGGGCCAACGCCATGAGTTGGGTAAATATCTGCATTGCGGTCTACATTGAATTGGGTACGCCATTGTGCTTCACTTAAGGCATTCGGACCGAATTCAACCCCGTGGCCCGCAAAATGCTTACCATCATTAAACAGCACCTCGCGCAGGTTATGCTGGTAGCCACCTTCATAATGGATCATTTCGCCAAAAAGGCCCTGCCGCACCATATTTAAAACAGCCATCACATCCCGGCGATAGCAAACGTTCTCCAGGGTCATATAAGGCATACCTGTACTTTCGGAGGTATGCACCAGCTCCCAGTGATCATCCATGCTTAAGCCGGCTATTACCTCGCAGCCAACATATTTACCAGCCTTCATGGCATCGATAGCCTGCGGATGGTGAAACTGCCACGGCGTTGCGATGATGACAGCATCAATGTCTTTTCGGTCCAGCAATCGTTTATAAGCGTCAAGGCCGCCGGTATACTCCTGTGGTAATGATTTCCCGGCTTTTGTGAATTGTTCGCGGCAATATTTCAATGAACTTTCCTGGGTATCGCAGATCGCTACGATATCAACGTCGTCGCGCAGCAACCCTTCGCCTATATGGCTGCGGCCACGAAGGCCTACACCAATATAACCCAGCCGCACTTTATCCTTATTGGATGCAAAAAGGCTCCCGGCCGGCAATAATGTTAAACCTGCGGCTGCAATTGAACTTTGTTTAATAAACGTTCTTCTTTCCATAATTTTTACTTTGACAATTTGTTGATTTGAAGCTATGCTGTTTTAAAAATAATAATGGTATCTCAAAATAAGCCATAAAATTTTAAAGAATTTATGCGATTGATAAATTAAAATTTGAAATTTTTATACCTTTACCGCCGTAATCAACATCCTTGCGGTTAATCATAATACAATGAAAAAATTCAGCATACTTCTTTTTATAGCAGGCGTAATCGTAACCATCGGTTTAATTATCTATTACAAATCGGTAGTTAATGTAGTTGATTCCGATTCTATGACGATAAGCCCTAACGGCGACATGGTTGCTAAATGGCCTATATTTGTAGGCATCATCATGGTATTTGTTGGCGGTGTGTTTTTCTACGTCAGCAAATACGGTAAGAAAGTCGACTAAATTCTCAGGCATCACCCCGCTGGCCGCTTTTAAAATCAAATTCACCGCGGTTTAATGATAAGATTCAGAAAAAGGCTGTCAGCAAGCTATTTTATACCGGAAATTAAAACCAGGATCGGCTAAAGAAAGCTAAATAAGCTGTCAGGTAAATACCGCCTTTTTTACCGTAGATGCCTGTTTGCGAAACCAAAACGCTACGGTCACGCTCAACGTTTCCGCAAGCCTTCATAATCGTACACCTAAAATAGGTCAGGATACACTCATCAACGAACAAAGTTTAATTCGTATAAATTCAAAATTCTATTTTAAACCATCGCTGTTTATTATTGTCAAACCTGCAATAATCATCCGCATGAAAAAAATAGCCTTGTTTATATTATTGTTTTCCGTTGGTAAAGTCTTTGCCCAGCGTACCAGCGATTTTACCAGCAGCAGCCCCGGAAAGTACAACGACAAACGCACGGTTAATGACAACAAAAAAGTAACAGACGATGCCGATTACAGCCAGATCAGGATCATTGACACCACCCAGGAGATTCGCGCTGACGTGCTGCCATTTAAAACCGAACCTAAAATAAAAAACGACCGTTACTATTTCTGGTACTTAAATAACAAGATCCATTCAACCCAGGGCGGCTATAACGGGCAGTTGTTAAACGGGCATTATATTTCTTTTTATCCTGATAAAAACTTAAAAGAAGAAGGCTATTTTAAAAGAGGCCTTAAAGACGGCGAGTGGAAAACATGGAACCCCAACGGCGACCTCACCGCAGTTACCAACTGGAATGAGGGTGTTGCAGTACCTGACAGCCAGCAACCCTTCTGGAAAAAATTACCTTTTGTTAATAAGAAAGATCAGCAGCAACAGCAAACTTCAAAAACAGGGGACGGGAACTAGTTATTTGGCAGGAAATTTAGATAATAGTCAATAAAAATCAAAAGCCTCAAGACTTTCGACTTGAAACTTTGTTTTCCACGCAGGGTCTCCGAAGGGACCCTGCGCCGCGTGCTTGGGTGAGAGGCGTCTCTATTCGTGTATTTTGGCTGCCAAGCCGGGCCGGGGCTGCCGGGTGAGGCGGAAATACAGCGCAGGGGGCTGTTGGAGATACTGCGACGACGTAAAATCGAAATGTTTTACTTTCTTTCAATTTGAACCGCATTATTTTTAAACTAAAAATTTCAGTTTAATATCTTTTTTACAATTTCTATTTAACTTGCGTTCTTTCTCACATTATTTTAAAACCTTGTCGGTGGCAATATCATTATCTGAATTTGTTAAATTTTACCCTCTGAGAGCAAGTGGTTTGGCTTGGCTATTTGGTGCTGGAAGTTCAGTATCTGCGGGAGTTCCCTCTGCTTATGATCTTACTTGGGACTTCAAAAGACGAATATATTGTGCTGAACAAGCGTACCCATTGTCTTTGTTTAGTAATTTAACGGATTCAGGGATAAGAGAACAGATACAGAATTATTTTAATACACAAGGAAATTGCCCTCCTTTTGATAGTTCCGAAGAGTATTCTTTTTATTTTGAACGTGCGTTTTCGTCAGCAAGAGATCGAAGTGAATATATAGCAAAACAAACCTCCGGGATGCAATTAACTTATGGACATAAGGTGATGGGCATCTTAATGAAACACGGGTATCTAAACTTGATTTTTACTACCAATTTTGATAAGGCTTTTGAAAATATTGCAAGTTCACAATTTCAAAAACTTGAAAGTTGGTATGCTGCTGATTTAGATAGTGGGAATAACGGCATCAAGTTTTTCCAAACAGGAAAACGGCCACTCATTGTAAAACTTCACGGCGATTACTTTTCAGATAAGATTAAAAATACCACGAATGAACTTCAAAGTCAGGATAAAAAACTGCGAGACATTTTATCTATTTCTTTAGATACAAACGGGCTCTGCGTAATGGGTTATAGCGGTAGAGATAAATCGATAATGGAGGTTCTTAACGAATCAGTAAATAAATCAAGTTCTTTTTCAAACGGATTATTTTGGTTCACAAGAGCAGGCAGTCAACCGTTAAAAGAAGTTGTAGACTTGATTGATGCAGCAAAATCAAACGGCAAACAAGCGGAAATTGTAGAAATCGAAACTTTTGACACAGCTTGGGCGGATTTAATCAAGGGGTTTGACAATATACCCCAAGAGGATTATGAAAATCTAAACCAACATTATCACAGAATAATTAATCAACCGCTTCCTGATTTTGGGCGAAAATATCCACTATTGCGATTAAATGCCATCCCTATTTTGGATTACCCCGCAACTGCAAGATTATATAAATGCAATGCTGGTAATACCAAAGATATAAAGGAGCATATTACTAAAAGCGGAACGCCAATATTGGCAATAAGAAAACAAGCGGGAATTGTTGGTTTCGGCTCTGATGACGATTTCAAGAAAGCTTTCAGTGACTATGGCGATTACGATACCGAACTATTTCAAATAACCGAAAAGGATCTCATGTATGATGATTCTTCTATGAAAGGTTTGATAACAGCATCCTTGTTGAAGGCATTAGTTGAGGGTAAACCATTTAGATCATCGAAACGACGGGAAAGGCATCTTTTGTTTCCTGACCCCAAGAAATTATTAGACCCGATCTTCAACCCGTTAAAAACTGTGCTAGCAACAATCTCAGGTACTGTACCAAGATCACGTTTGACGTGGGTTGTGGCTCTTGAAATAAATATCCAATATGTTTTATCAAAACCACTGCTTATACTTACTCCAACTATAATTGCCTCAAAAGCATCGGAGCGAGCCGAGAGTAAACTTGTTGCCCCATTTGTTAAGGAATTTACAGCCCGGTGGTACAATCTGAAATATGATACAATCCTCAATAGTTGGCTGAATGTTTTGTTCGGTACAGACAAAGAAATTACTATTACAGCCTACCAAAGGCCGATTAGCGGAATCAATGCTTCATTTAAGCTTTCAAGAAGTACGGCATTTACTAAATCCCATTAAAATCGATGGAATTCCCTGCATATCAAGTCATACCTGAACCTAAGCTTACATTTGAAGCTTTGTCAAATGCTCAGGACATTCACCCTTTAAAAGGATTAAGAGCTTTTAATCCTTTTTCAAGCAAATTAAACCCAATCGGAAAAATAAGAATTGCGGCAATTTATCCAGAGGGTTCTTATCAAATACTTGAAAACCTTGTTCGGGAACTTCATTCCACCCACGTTCCGAAAGAAAGGCCTAATTATTTAGAAGAATTTACTGGAATTGAAACCATATTCAAGACAAAGGCTGAATTAGTTACAGAGAGTCTTTCTATATCGTTACGAACGGAAAATGTCTTTAAAGAGGGCGTTCAGCCTTATGTTTCCTTGAGTGAAGCGATAAGCGGTGCTATCAGGGAAATGGCTAAAAGAGTGTTAGATTATGATGTATTAATGATCTATTTGCCGGAGTATTGGTCGCCCGGATTTGAAGACCTGATTACAGGCTTTGATTTACATGATTTCATTAAAGCGACGACAGCTATACAAAATATTGCCAGTCAGGTTTTAAGAGAAAGCAGTGCGATAAAATATAAATGTAGATGTAGTGTTATGTGGCGGTTATCCATTGCATTATACGTCAAAGCTGGAGGTATCCCTTGGAAATTGTCTTCGATAGATCAAAATTCTGCATTCATTGGATTGAGTTACGCAACCCGGCTAAACCCCAATACTAATCAATATGATTTTACAACATGCTGTAGTCAAGTATTTGATGCGGATGGCACAGGGTTGGAATTTATAGCTTATGATGCGACAGAGATCGAGGCAAGAATTGGAGACAACCCGTTTTTGTCACGGGCGGAAATGAGAAAACTGATGTCCAGAAGCTTGGAACTTTATCAACGAAAACACGCGGGCAAAAGGCCCGAAAGATTAATCGTACACAAAACTACCCATTTTACGAAGAATGAAATCGATGGAGCGTTCGACGCGATCCCAGGAAACATTAATCTCGAACTTTTACAAATTGTGCAAGACACGAATTGGAGAGGGATTCATTACATTGATAAAGCGGGAGTAAAAGGTGCAGATAATTTCCCACTCAACAGAGGTTCATATGTTCAAATAGGGCCGCAGGAGGTTTTATTATGGACGCAAGGGAATGTTGTATTGAATAGTAAGAATTTTTTTAAAGAGGGCAAGAATATACCATCGCCAATTTTGGTTAGGCGCTTCGCGGGCGACGGCGGTTGGGACAGGAATTGTCAGGCAATACTCGGTTTAACAAAGATGAACTGGAACCATGACGCATTGTATGACCGCTTGCCGGTTACATTAGGGTATGCGCATTCTTTAGCTACCACGATAAAAAGGATGAATAAATTGATTAACAAGCCATACGAATTTAGATACTTTATGTGATGTGCATTATATCACCTTAATTAATTTAAGAATACTTAATATTGATTTACCTTGTCCTAAAACTCTTTTAATGTTACCAATCTGTTTTATTTTTTTAACACTAAGTTCAAGTTGGTCGAAGATTTCTTTGTAATTTTCTTTATAATCATCATCGATCGCTTCAAGAGCATCACACGCCGCACTAATATATTTTTTTAGTTCCAAAAATGACTCTTCAATCAATGTGGCTCTTAAACTAATTATTAACGCATCAGTGATTTGCTCGTTATTTACTTGGAAAAATAAGAGTGCCGGGTAAGAAACGGAAATAGTATCGCCAAAATATCGGTTTATAAATGTGTTAGTACTAATCGAAGGATTTTCGAAGCTGGGAATAGCAGTCGATATTTGAATAAGGTTATCATTTTGATAAGATGTTCTCGCACGCACTCGTCTCTTTACTTTGGAATGGATACTAAAAACTGTTAGATGCTTTCCTGATATTTCATTAAGAGCCATCCAGTAATCTCTATCATTTAATACTTTCGACAATTGAGGGTTTTCCAGATCATATAATATAAATGCAAACGCCATCGCACGTTTTTCGTTTTTATGTTCTTGGCAAATTTGTAAGAAGTGTTCCGAAAATGACTCGTAACTGTGTCCTTCATCAAGGCTATTATGGTAGATATGATACATGCGTTTTGTTATTATTGAGTTTCTGCTATTTTTTGGTCTATTAGTTGAACTTTATCAATAAGAAATTTTCCAAACTCCGAAGTGATATTTAATTTGTCAGCACTGCGCATTAAACTGCCATAACAGTTCATTCCACTTGGCGTTATATTAAAGAGTTTTTTTGCAAGAACTTCATCTTTTTGATTTGTAATTGTTATCTTATGTAGGTGCCATTGATCGCCGTAGTAGGGGGTTAGGTTTTCACCGATAATAAAATATGGCCACCTCGTGCTACCGCTCGGCTTAAAGTCTGATACGACCCGATAAACGGATAATATATTTCTGTGTCCAACAGCATAAGCAATTATAATATGCCCTTGTTTAATTCCAGTTGGTCTTTTTGAAAAGTGAAGATTGGAATGAAAAGAATTAAATGACTCACCCCATGGAATAATATCTCCAGTAACACCTATTGGCTTGAGCCAATAAATAGTTTTAACAGGAATTTGTAACGGGTTGGGTTTCTTTTTTAGCAACTTTTCAAGATTCAAGTCGACTTCTTTTTTGCCTTTTTTTATAGGTGTTTTCTCAAGCTCCTTTTTGAAGACTTTTACTTCTTCTTCTGTTAATGGCTGGAGAGTTATCCGGTCGAAAAGGCCTACAGCCATTTGTTCAATTAAACTCTCTTCATTTATACAAACGCCCCATTCATTGTTAAATTCTAAACCAAACTTATTGAAATTGGCAGAGGTAATAATCGCTTCTCTAAATTTACCTTTATTACTTCCGATATAAACTTTACCATGAAGTACATTATCAATGAGAATTTCGATATTGATACTGTGTTCCTTCCCAAATTCATACAGACAAACAAAAAACCCCACCTTCTCATATTGATCTCTCGTAAACTCCCTCAATCTTGTGATAAGTGTGATTTTTTTTAAATGTCTTAATTCATCGAACGGGAAAAAGCTAAGATCCGCTGAAATAAAAGGACTTACAATTATTATTTCATCTGAACATTTGAAACAGTCTGCTACTTTTGAACGATGATTGGGGCCAGGACGATTGTTGATTATCTGCAATGGAAAAGTGTTAGGTTCTTACAAATATACTGTTATCGCGTACAAATTTAAGGAAAACATGCCAAATTTACACAAGCTAAGCTTGATAATGCTTTTAATTGCTTTGGAAGATTATCTCATGGGAGTCTTATAAGATTTTGGTATCATTTATTGGTTAGCCATTTTCCTTTTTGTGTCAATTTCGTTAATGATATTTTCATATTCATACAAATTTGCGTGTTGGAATTGTAACATCTCTTCGTTTTCAAATCGTTCGAAATCGTCGAAGTGCCTGTATCCTAATAAAAAAGTTTCTTTGACCTCTCCATTTTCATCATGCGCTTGAATAAATATCCTTTCTACTTGTTCGTTATAAAATTTTCTTATTAAAATCGAGTAGATTATTATTCCTCTATGGGTTAGATAGGGGACTAATAAATCATTCACGGCTTCAGGAAATCTTAATTCGCTGGTCACAACCCCTTTGCCATATTTTATCTTTTTTTGGGGATTATATTTTTTCTTATCAGGGAATAATGTGTGAACAATTTTGGTGTCTTTATAGGTTAAAAGATGATATTTTTGCGGTTCTTCATTAGAAAAACTATACATGCCAGTAAACATATCAAATACATCAGGCCGTTTGTTTTTAGACGAATTTTTGTTTCCAATACAAAATATGTTTTCCGCTATTTCAATGTAATTGACAAACGGCATCATTTTAGGATTGAATTTACTCGGATCATCTAACTTAAATAAACCATCATCACCCTCTCTCCAATAATTTTGAAATGAAAAATAGCCATGCCGGTCTTTCAGATGGTTGTAGCCTGTTTCTGCATTTCCTTCAACAAATATCAATTGTTTGTTTTTAGAAATTGTTAAAATGGTCGTTTCGGTTGCTTCGCCGCTAATGAACATTCCACCTAAATATTGATCGATATTTAATTCCGCTTCTTGAATTATTGCAGATATGTCGCTTTCTGAAAATATCTTTTCAACGGATACATTCAAAGGGTTTATGTTGTATTCACTCATATTCACAAGTTTAAGGTACTAATATAATTAGTAAAACGTAAGTTCTAATTTTATTGTGTGCCTTTTTTTGGGCTACAAAGTCCTAAAATCTTCCCGATATTTATACACGTGAATCTCCACACCTCCTATATTAACCTTTACGACGTGGCCGCCATGGGCATCCTGTTTACCGGGCTGAATTTTGCTTTTTTGTTAGGGTTCACCAAAAAGATAAACCGCTCGTATCTTAGGCATCGATACACGGTTGCCGCTGCAGCTTTCGTTGGCATTTGGCCCGCTTATATATTTCTATGTATTGAAATTTACCCCCGCCGGTTCAAGTGTCCCACTTCAACCCAAACCCCTGTCAGCGTCCCGCTGACGTATCCCAAGTGTAAACTCATTTCAGGACCTGGGTGCAGTCCTGAAACAGGAAATAATTGATTATCAGTAAATTGCATCAATGTCGACAAAAAAGCAAATTTAATATTAGTTGATTATCAACCACTTAGCCAAGTTGGACGAGTTGCTAAAAGATGAAACACACTGATAATGAACGTGTTTCACACTGTTCCGGGATGTTCCGCGTGAGTCGTACTGGAAAAGGTTGTCACTTTTTTTTATAAAGTTAAGACTATTTGTTGCTTGTTTGTCGTGTTAGGATGTGGGGAACGCAGAGCGTTCTCCACATCCTAACACGTTTTTCTTTTTTTGCTTCTTTTTTTCT
>NZ_CAIWNH010000332.1 GCF_903913935.1 uncultured Mucilaginibacter sp. | reverse complement strand
TAGCGAATAATAATTATAATAATCCTATCCTTTTTGACGGTATGTTTAATGGGATGGACAGGTAGGCCTGCCCATTTTCTATTACCCTTATTAAATGCAAGCCCCCGCCTTATAAGTATTATTTGATGATATTTCAATGTTTATCAATAAAGTATTTTATGTAAACATATTTGATCCGTGCGTTATTTTACTTATGGTTAAATTTTGGAAATTATTCCGCAATATAAGGAAATGACACCCCATTTCGCATCAAAGGGCACAAAACCCTGTGCGGGCATTAATTACAATTAAATAGTTTTTTAAAATAAACTTTGAGTACACAATCGCAATGCGCACTATCCTTAAACACCAGTAACATAATAACTATTAGTAAAATTTGCGGTAACGATACAATTGTACCCAGCACCCGCCCTTTCCAAAAAATGAGATTGGGTTGCAACACGTACCCCCGGTATTACCAAGATACCGGTATTACCAAGATATATATATGATTATTTATATTTAAAATCTCTGTTTATACCAGCAAATAACCCGGGGTGGAATACTCTATTTTATCAAATAAACAAATTATTTCAACTAAAACACCTCTGAATGCAACCTATTGCAAACCTTGCCCCGTATAACACCCTCTGATTAACAATATGGGAAAATATTTACTCATTCCGTACGCTTACATTAAATCGCCTGCAGGCCATAAAAGCCAGCAGGGGAATGACCAGTTCTGTTTTTTCCAAAAACATTAATTGGCACTTTGTAAGCAAATTTCAGGTAAACAAGTTTAATCTACCCCTGTCAATTCCAAAAAAATAATTATGCTAAACACAAGTTTTATAGCCACTTTAAAAGTCACCCGTGCAAAAAGAGATACCGTTGGATTGTTTTTTGCTATAAAAACACAACGTTGAACCATTAAGTTAAACCACGCGTAAGCCATTTGTAAACATAAAAAAGTTTAACACTTGGCCCGATGTGTGCAGGATGTTTAAATGTGCATAAGTATCTATGAGGACTTTTTTTAATTTTCATTTACTTTATGCGGATTAAATTTATAGATAAACAGAATATTATCATAATTTAAGAAAGCTAAACGATGTTTGTCCAAATAACTAAAGAAGAGTTTTTCAAAGCAATTTCTAAAAAAGCCTGGTATCAGACTAATAATATTATCTGGACGATAATCTTTGTTTACTGGTTATTTTTTATAGTCGACTATATTTTCAGCCCTGACATATGGGTACAGTTTTTCATCATCCGGTTGATCACCACACTTATTATTCTTTCACTTTACAGTCTTTTTCAGCGAAGAAAGTATAATTACCGGATCCTTTTACATATTACGCTCTTCCTGCTTTCTGCAACATCTGCTATATTATGCAACGTAGTTGACCTAAGCCACTTAAATGTGTATTTCCTTATGTTCTCCGCCATATTCCTGTTTTTTAATCTCCAGGTGTTTTGGGAGCCCTTTAATTCAGTAATACAAGCGGCGCTGGCATTTTTGCTGCTTGCCATATTTTTCAGGTTGTTCAGTCAATATTCCATCGACCTGATCATCGCAAACGGCGGCCAGGTATTCTTTATTATTGCGTTGGTATCCTGCCTGGTTCCGGGTGCACGCTTTAAGGTTATTCAACGCGATGTGCGTTCGCAGCTGCTGATCAACAAATCAAACGAACAACTGAAGGAACAGTACCAGGACATCAACCAAAAAAACACCATTATTGATACACAATATGAAGAGCTTAGGAAACTTGATAATCAAAAAAACAGCTTTATAAATATTGCCGGCCACGACCTTAAGAATTTAGTGGGCTCAATTGTAATGAGTAACAATATGTTAAAGGAGGAAGACTTCCGTTTAAGCCCCGATCAGTTAGAACTAACCGGTTATATAGCACAGTCTGCCGAGAAAATGCAATATCTTTTGAACAAACTAATGGATGTTAAGGAGATTGAAGCACCCGAAATGAAATTTAATGTTGAGGTTTTTGATATCAACCATGAAGCATCGCACGTATTCAGGGGTTTAGTGGAAACAGCCCAGATGAAAAACATTCATTTGGTTGATAATATTTCCTCCATTCCTATTATGGTAAATCTTGACCGCGTATTTGCCGGGCAGGTTTTCCAGAATTTATTATCAAACGCAATTAAATTTTCACAAACCAATAACAGTATCCGGGTAGTCACCAGCATTCAGAGGCAAAAATTTGTTTTCGAGATCATTGATGAAGGTATACCTATCGGGATCTATGAACTGGACAACATGTTTAATAAACTAAAAACGCTGAGCGAAGCCTCAAGCCATGTGGAAAGCAGGCTTGGATTAGGGCTATCAATTGCAAAACTAATGACCCAGGAAATGGGCGGAGAGTTATCATACCGGAGCGATGATAACGGAAATTATTTCAGAGTAGAATTTCAAGTAATAAACTAATATTGACAACCAATGAACAAATTTTTTACCTTATTAGCCCTTGTATTTCTTTTAAGTAAGGCATCATTGGCTCAAACCCAAACTATAGTATCCTTCGCATCGTTTGGGCAAGAAGAAGACGAAGCTATTTATGGAATGAGCGGCGCAAGCTTGTTTTATTTTAAGATCCCACCTCAAAATCAGATCGTCGGGAGTAAACTGGTATTACGTTTTGAGCCTTCGCAG
>NZ_CAIWNH010000331.1 GCF_903913935.1 uncultured Mucilaginibacter sp. | reverse complement strand
GGTGTGGCCCTGTTTGCGGTGGTGGTTGCAGCATTCTTTTAGGGTGCAGCGAAAAAACAACCCGGAGCGGTTGGCTCCGGGCTGTTTTTCACTTAATTAATTGATTATTATAAATATTCTTAAAATATGGATTTAGTTACCCCCGCATTAGGATTAGTTTTTTGGACGACGCTTTGTTTTGCGATATTATTATTTATACTGGGTAAATTTGCCTGGAAACCTATTTTAGCTGCCGTTGCTGAACGCGAAAACTCTATTGAATCGGCCTTATCAAAAGCCGAAGCTGTAAAAGAAGAAATGGCCCGCTTAACCGGCGAAAACGAAACTTTGCTTAAACAGGCCCGCGCCGAACGCGACGCCATTTTATCAGAAGCAACCAAAGTTAAAAACCAGATCATCAGCGAAGCTAAAGAAGCAGCTCAAAAAGAAGGTTCACGCCAGATTGAACTTGCCCGTGTCGAAATCAACAACCAAAAAGCAATTGCTATGGCTGATGTAAAAAACCAGGTGGCCAGTTTATCACTGGAAATTGCTGAGAAAATTTTACGCAAGCAGTTTGAGGATTCGAAAAAACAGGACGAACTGGTTAAGGAGCTTTTAAAAGAGGTTAAATTAAGCTAACGTTTTGATTTCGGATTTCGGAATTTCGATTTCGGAATTAAGAAAAATGAGCAAAAGCAAAATGCCTGAATTTTAAATAAAATAAATCCGAAATCGAACATTCGAAATCCGAAATATAAAGATATGTCAGAATTAACAGTCGCATCAAGGTACGCCAAATCACTAATTGATCTTGCAGGTGAACAAAAGCTTGTTGAAGAGATCAAGAATGATATGGACCTTTTTCATCATACTTTAAGGGTTAATCCCGAATTGAAAGCGGTTTTAGCCAACCCGATCGTTTCGCACCCCAAAAAGATCAACATACTGGATGAAGTATTCGGCAAAAAGGTTAATAAAGTAACCAATGCCTTTTTTAAGCTGATGATCAACAAAAGCCGCGGCGAAGTTTTATATGCAACCGCTAAGGAATATGTGCACCAATACGATATCATGAACAATATTGTTGAGGCCCGCGTAGTATCGGCTACTGAATTATCAGCAGCGAATAAAGAAAAACTGGTTGCTGATATTAAAAAGGCCACCGGCGGTAATATCAAACTTGAAGCAAAAGTTGACCCATCCCTGATCGGCGGCTTTGTTTTAACTGTTGGTGACAGGCAGGTAGATACCAGTATAGCTGCTGACCTTAGAAAATTGAAAAAAGAATTTGCCCAGGGGGTTAATTAATAAAAACAACAAAAACGCTAAAATAAAATTAAAAAATGGTAGAGGTAAGACCAGATGAAGTATCAGCAATTTTGCGTCAGCAATTAGCCGGCTTCAAGTCAGAATCTGAATTAGAAGAAGTGGGTACTGTGCTCCAGGTGGGCGACGGTATCGCGCGCGTTTACGGATTAACAAAAGTACAATCAGGCGAGCTGGTTGAGTTTGGTACCGGTTTACAGGGTATCGTACTTAACCTTGAAGAAGATAACGTGGGTGTGGTATTGCTTGGTAAATCCGATGATATAAAAGAAGGTGATACCGTTAAACGTACCAACCGCATCGCCTCTATCAATGTAGGTGAAGGCATGCTGGGCCGTGTTGTGGATACCCTGGGTAATCCAATCGATGGTAAAGGCCCTATAAAAGGCCAGACCTATGAAATGCCTTTGGAGCGTAAAGCGCCAGGCGTTATCTATCGTCAGCCAGTAACCGAGCCATTACAAACAGGTATCAAAGCGATTGACGCGATGATCCCTATCGGTCGCGGACAGCGGGAGCTGGTAATCGGCGACAGGCAGACAGGTAAAACTGCGGTTTGTATCGATACCATTATTAACCAGAAAGAATTTTACGAAGCCGGCAAACCGGTAATATGTATCTATGTTGCCTGCGGCCAGAAAGCTTCTACCGTAGCTAACATCGTTCGCACATTGGAAGAAAAAGGCGCAATGCCATTTTCTATTATCGTAGCAGCCAACGCTTCTGACTCTGCAACCATGCAATTCTTTGCTCCGTTTGCTGGCGCTGCGATTGGTGAGTACTTCCGTGACACAGGTCGCCCTGCTTTGATCATTTATGATGATCTTTCAAAACAGGCGGTTGCTTATCGTGAAGTATCTTTATTACTTCGCCGCCCACCGGGCCGTGAAGCTTATCCTGGTGACGTATTTTACCTGCACAGCCGTTTACTGGAACGTGCCGCTAAGATCAGCCAGAATGATGAGATCGCACAAGCCATGAACGATCTTCCTGATTCTATCAGGGGTATTGTAAAAGGCGGTGGTTCATTAACTGCATTGCCGATCATCGAAACACAAGCTGGTGACGTATCTGCTTATATCCCTACCAACGTAATTTCAATTACGGACGGTCAAATCTTCCTTGAATCTAACTTATTCAACGCAGGTGTACGCCCGGCTATCAACGTAGGTATTTCGGTATCACGTGTGGGTGGTAACGCGCAGATCAAATCAATGAAAAAAGTTGCGGGTACCCTAAAACTTGACCAGGCACAATACCGCGAGCTGGAAGCTTTCTCAAAATTTGGTTCAGATCTGGACGCTTCAACTAAAACTGTATTGGACAAGGGTGCACGTAACGTTGAGATCTTAAAACAAGGACAATATTCACCTGTAACTGTTGAAAAACAGGTTGCGATCATTTACCTGGGTACAAAAAACCTGATGCGTAATGTTCCGGTAAATAAGATCCGTGAATTTGAAAGCGAATTTACCAGCCAGCTGGAAGCACGTCACCCTGAAACTTTGGCTGCCCTTAAAGCAGGTAAATTTGACGACACGATCACCGGCGTACTGGAAACAGTAGCTAAAGAAATGACCGGGAAGTACTAGTTTACGTAATTTGATGTGCAGATGTGCGGATGTGCAGATGTGCAAATGATTAACAAAACTACTACTAATTGATACATAAATAAACAAAATGCAGATCATTTGCACATCTGCACATTTGAAATTTGCACATTAACAAATGGCTAATTTAAAAGAAGTAAGAAACAGGATAAAATCCGTAAGCTCAACACAGCAGATCACCAAAGCTATGAAAATGGTTTCGGCGGCTAAGCTGAAAAGGGCTACGAATGCTATTGTACAATTGCGCCCTTATGCTAACAAGCTAAAGGAATTATTGGCCAACTTATCGGCAAGCCTTGAGGATGGTTCATCGCCATTTCTGGCCGACCGCGAGCCCAATAAGGTGTTGGTTATCGTAGTATCCTCCAATCGTGGTTTGGCAGGCGCTTTTAATGCCAACGTTATTAAAACCGCCAATATCCTCATCGCCGAGAAATACAGTGCCCAGTTAAAAGCAGGTAATGTTTCTATCGTAGCGATCGGTAAAAAAAGCCAGGAGTTTTATCAAAGGCGCAATTACAATGTTATTGGCAACAATAACGACCTGTACCTTGATTTGAATTTCGAAAATGCTTCAAAGATCACCGAGAGCATTATGGATGGCTTTTTGAAAGGCGATTATGACCGGGTTGAACTGGTGTATAATCAATTTAAAAATGCCGCAATGCAGATATTGATTGCTGAGCAACTGATTCCCGTACCGAAACCGGCGCCAATTGAAGTAAAAAAGGATGCCAAACCAGCTGCACAGGTTGATTATATTTTGGAGCCTTCACAGGAGTATATCGTTGAGCAACTGATTCCTAAAAACATCAAAACACAGTTATATAAAGCTGTGCTGGATTCAAACGCATCTGAACATGGCGCCCGTATGACGGCGATGGATAAAGCGACTGAGAATGCAGGCGATTTGTTAAAAGCTTTAAAGCTATCCTACAACCAGGCCCGCCAGGCAGCGATCACCACCGAGCTTACCGAAATTGTAAGCGGCGCGGCTGCTTTATCGGCACAATAAAAATCAAGATTTTGAATATTGAAAGGCTTCTCTGTTTTGGAGAAGCCTTTTTTGTTTGTCTGAACCGGGATTTTTAGGATTTATCAGATTCATCGGATTTTCATCCTGTTAATCTGATGTATCTGTTCAATCCTGGTTCAGACAAAATAAACAATCTTAAACCTGCTTTGTTAATACGGTATGACAAAACCAGCAAATTCAAAAGATAAACCATCGCCTGCAGATACGCCTACGAAAAGGCCACACGATAATGGCGGTAAAAGCAAAGTGAGTAAAGCAGACCGAATATATCATGCTGATGAACCGCACGACGGCGAAATCGCCAAAAAACATGAGCAGGAAGAACAGCCCGTACATTCGGGGGATGTTAAAGGGTGATTTACGCTTCATTGCCGTGAAAACTACTGACAAGATTTTGTCACTGACAAAATCTTGTCAGTAGTTAAATAATTAATAATCAACTGTGTAGCACTTTGTAGCAGGTTGTAGCACTTGTAGCGCAACGTGACTTGTCCTAAAAAAAGTTGACTGATTTTAATAAATAAAGATAGTACATTATTGTTGTTTGTTTGTCCTGTTAAGAT
>NZ_CAIWNH010000330.1 GCF_903913935.1 uncultured Mucilaginibacter sp. | reverse complement strand
TGGTTGCCATACACCGTTACCGGCAGTTTCTCGTACCGCGTCTCTTCAAGTAAATTTAATCTCGCCATTGTGTTTATGTCTAAAGTCGTTCGTCTGAAGTCCGCCTTTGGCTTAAGACTTTCGGCTCAAGACTCCGGGATCAGAAAAAATTGGTGAAATCAAATATATCAGATATATTAAAAAAGTACGGTTTTAATTTAACTTTTGTATTCGATTAACAAATCCATAAATTGGAACCCATGGTATCCCTCAACAAAAACCTGCAAAAGCTTTTCAGCATCGCTCAAAAAACAGAAAAAATTATTGTGGGGCTAATGTCGGGAACTTCGCTGGATGGCCTGGATATCGCGCTATGCCGGTTTACCGGAAACGGGCTGAAAACGCAATTCGGGTTGTTGCATTTTACGACGATCCCATACCAGGAGGCTTTTAAAAAAGAGATTCAATCTGTTTTTGTAAAACGGGAGGCCGGCCTGGACAAAGTTTGCCTGCTGAATGCTTTTATCGGGAATTACCATGGGGAACTGGTGTTACATGCGCTTTCCGGCTGGGGAGTTGACCCGACCGAAGTTGACCTGATCGCCAGCCACGGGCAAACTATTTATCATGCGCCAAGGCGCTTGCACCTGCAGGCAGGCTATCCAAACGCTACGCTGCAAATAGGGGATGGCGACCACCTGGCCGTAAAGACGGGGATATTAACGGTTAGTGATTTCAGACAAAAACATATCGCGGCGGGAGGGGAAGGTGCGCCCCTGGCATTGTATGGCGATGTTTTATTGGGGAGCAAATCCGGCGAAAACCGGTTATTGCTGAATATTGGCGGGATTGCCAACCTTACCTATTTGCCTGCCGATGGCGACTACGATAAAATTTTGTGTACAGATATTGG
This sequence comes from uncultured Mucilaginibacter sp., assembly GCF_903913935.1. Lineage (GTDB taxonomy): Bacteria > Bacteroidota > Bacteroidia > Sphingobacteriales > Sphingobacteriaceae > Mucilaginibacter. The sequence continues at coordinate 11,900 of NZ_CAIWNH010000330.1, read as the reverse complement.
CCCGGGCAATACCCTGATTGATGCAGCCTGCCGGAAATATTTTAACCTGCCTTTTGATGAAGATGCAAAAATTGCGCTGTCAGGAAAGGCCAGTGACGTTTTGTTAGCTGCTTTGTTAAACCAGCCCTTTTTTGACGAAGTGGCGCCAAAAACCACCGGGCCGGAATTGTTTAGCCTGGATTATATCGCGATAGCACAACAACAATCGAAAACTGTAAACATCAGCCCTGAAGACCTGCTCTGTACTTTAAGCGCTTTCACTGCAAAAAGCATAGCCGGATTCATTTCCGCTAATTTTAAGGTGAAAGGCCTCCACCTATTTACCAGTGGCGGGGGCGCAAAAAACCCCTACATCATCAATTACTTAAAAAATGCCCTTCCGGGGGCAACTATTGAAGATACAGGGGTGCTTGGCATTAACCCGGATGCCAAAGAAGCTATTTTGTTTGCGCTATTAGGCAATGAAGCCATTTGCGGCGAACCCATCGCCATAGGAAATAACCCGGCAGTATTAATGGGAAAATTTAGTTTTCCGCTATAGCTCTTACCCGGTTCTTATTTAACACTGAACTTGGCGATGTGATAACTTTCGTAGGCCATTTTGCGGTTAAACTCCAGGGCGATCTCTTTATAATTCACCAGGTCCACAATCGTGCCTATCCAGCAAAAGCCTCCGGTAAAAAAGTATAAAAGCCCCATTCCGATCTGGCCAACGAGGAACCTCTGGATACCGGCGATCCAAATGAAACCCAACAGGGTAACCACCTATATGTCCTGGGGATTTTTTCTTTTACTTGAATATACCATGTAAAAATATTTTTTTTGATTGTCATCAAGCTCTGCAGTTCCCTGCTGCAAAAAGGCCATCTCTTCGGCTGTTATTCCCGGAAATGCCATATAAGGGTTTTCGTACATGTCCATTTTTTTGATATTTTAGGTGATCTGATTATTTAATAGCCTAAAATTACAACGATCAGGCAATCACTCCAATTCATAATTGGCTGAGGGGTAAAATAAATCGGTGAGCAAGGCCATTAGGGCGGTGAAAAAAGAACCCTGCATTTTTCATCCGGGTTACGGCATGTTGGCCGTTCCACAAACAGGGCAAGCCAGCGAAATTTTTCTACAAAAGTTTTTTAAAATTTTGATTAAACGCTGGAAAAACTGTTCATCCAATTTCAGTTTCACGCCCCGGTTCCGACAGATAACTTCTCATAACCGCCACAGCTTACAATCTTAAAAAGCTCCTTAAATATACGTATTAATATATTAATTTGCTTAATTTTCGCCTATGGCAGATACTGAATCAAGACTGGACGTTCCCTCCCGGAAAAAATTCTTTTACCCGGTTAAAGATGAACTGAAAAGCTACCTGGCAAAATACAACCGTTACCGCAACCTGGGCGTTCAATACAGTGATCTGCTGCGTTTTAATATGAGTGTGCCGCTGCTGGATAAAAACGGTAACGACACCCTTTGGCAAACCGTTTATTACGACGAGGCAGAAATGCAGGAGCTTTTTCCTGCGCTTACAGCCATTTATGCCGTAATTAATGCTTCCGGCTACATGGAAGTAGTTGAACAACTAAAAATTGCGCGAATCGACTACTGTACATTTGGTAATTCAAAGCCTTTCAGGATCCGGATCATCAATAAATTGAATGATAACTATGATCATTTTTATGTGAAAGTTGCCGATGCCTCCCGCATCTACGGGCTGGAGTTGGAGCATATCCTCTCGCCGAACCGGATCGGCTATTTAACAGACGGCACAACCATCATTGAAGATCATATTATTGGCGTGCCGGGCGATATCTTCATCAAAGACAGGCTCAATACGTCGAAGTTTAACCAGGTGAGGATCTGCAAAGAGTTTGTGAAGTTTAACGAGCGGTGTTTTATCCGTTTGTTGGGTGATATGCGGTCGTACAATTATGTAGTACATATAACGCCCGATATTGAAGGCAGCCAGTACCGCATCAGGGCCATTGACTTCGACCAGCAATCTTACGAGGGCCGCCGCCAGTTTTACCTGCCGCATTATTTTAAAGAGAATAATAGTTTGGTGATGCTGGGTATGAAACATATGGATAGAAAAGCCATGCGCCAGTACCAGGAAGAAGAGCGCAGCCTGATCAATAACCGGATAAAACTGGTGCGTTACCGCCTGGTAGACCTGCTTACCTGCATGAAAAAGGATGAAGTTTCGCCGTTAAAAAAGGTGGAACAACTGGCCGCTGACCTGGCTGAATACCATAAAGAACCCGCCTTTAAAGCCTGCAAAACCATGGGCGAACTGGTTATTGAACAGTTGAATGTTTATACGTTTTTGTAAAAGTAAGCCGAGGTGGTTGGTATTTTGTCGCCGCCGAGAATCTTCCCCCCAATTCAAACGGTTAAGGCCTTTACGCGCACCCTTCGAGTGCCTCAGGGTGACACCCTTTTTTTCAACCCAATGACGCGCAGCACCCTTCGAGCCTCAGGGTGACATGCTTTTTTTCTTTCTTCGCTAACCCAATGACCAATGACGCGAAGCAAATGACCCAATGACTAATGACTTCCCCGTTACTCCTCCACCATTTCGCTGTTGGGGCTGCTTAATTCGGGTACTTCCTGTTTAAAATAACGTTTCTGGAATACTAAGATGGCAATAACGCCTGTTGAGATAGCGGCATCAGCCAGGTTAAATATCGGCTGAAAAAATTCAAAGGGCTGCCCATGCCAGGCCGGGAACCAGGTTGGATAGGTGCCGCGGAGGATGGGGAAATAAAACATATCCACCACCTGGCCCTCAAATAATTTACCATGCTGAAAAAGCACACCGTAAAATACACAGTCGATAGTATTGCCTAATGCGCCGGCAAAGGTTAGCGCCACGCAGGTAATAAGCCCGCGGTGGTATTTATGTTTGATGAGGTAGTATAGGCCGTAACCGATACCTATACAGGCCACCAGCCGGAAGATGGTTAATACCAGCTTGCCGCCTTCGCCGCCAATTTCCCAGCCAAAGGCCATGCCGTTGTTTATGGTATAATTAAGCATACCCCGGCTGCCCATAAAATGGATCTGGTCGCCGAGCAGCATATGTGTTCGTACCCAGGTTTTTATAACCTGGTCAAGCACAATGATGACGGCAATTAACAAAAAAGGTTTTGTGTATGCAGCCTTCATTTATTGCCTTAGTTTTGCTTCCATGCTCAGGGTAGTATGCGGCACCGCGCGCAAACGCTCCTTCGGGATCAGCTTGCCGGTTTCGCGGCAAATACCGTAAGTTTTGTTTTCAATACGTACCAGGGCAGCTTCCAGCTGTTCGATAAACTTTTTCTGACGTGCGGCTAATTGGTTGATCTGTTCTTTTTCCAATGTTGCCGAGCCGTCTTCCAGTGTTTTATAGGTACCGGCGGTATCGTCGGTGCCGTTAGCATTTGGCGAGCTTAACGAGGTAGCCAAAGCGCTCAGTTCTTCTTTGGCGCTGCGTAGTTTTTCCAGTAAAATACCCTTAAATTCCTGCAGATCCGATTCGGAGTACCTGGTTTTTTCGTTTTCTTGTTTCATTTAAATTTAGTAATAGCAATCAAAATTTCGTTTCCGTCAATCGCGGCCAATTCGCCGGCATTTAATTCATTATCAGGCTGTATGCTGTCTGCCAAAATTTCGGCGCAAATATAGGATAAATTATTGTTCACCGCTTCCCATATATAATCAGGGCATTTTATTTGCGCTTTAATCCTGTCGGTAACTTCAAAACCCATTGTTTTTCGCAGGTTTTGGATCCGGTTGATCACCTCCCTCGCAGTCCCTTCCTGTTTCAGTTCACTGGTTAGTGTAACATCTAAAGCGACGGTTAGTTTTCCCAAATTTGCAACCTGCCAGCCGGGAACGTCTTCGGCTAAGATTTCGACGTCAGTGGTGAGTAGTGAGTAGTGAGTAGTGAGTGGTGTTGGTAGCATATCAACAACCTTTCCTCCAGCCAAAATCTCCAACTGAATGCTACCTTCACTTTCCAGTTGTGCAATCTCTTCAGCACTCAAGTTACCTATAGCTTCAGCCACGGCTTTCATATCCTTACCCACTTTAGCGCCCAGTACTTTAAAGTTTGGTTTTATCTTCTTTTTGATAAAGCCTGACGCATCGGTAATGTACTCAATGTTTTTGATATTGGTTTCAGATAATATCAATTCTTTTACCTGCTCCACCTGGCGCTCAAAGTTTTTATTCAGTATCGGCAGTAAGATACGGCCCAGCGGCTGCCTTACATTGATGCCCACTTTTTTGCGGAGCGATAATACCAGCGAGGAAATGTCCTGCGCCATTTGCATCCGCTCTTCCAGGGCTTTGTTTACCAGCGTTTCATTATATTCAGGGAAATAAGCAAGGTGAACTGACTCAAAAGTTTCCTTCTTGGTTGCCCCGTTCAGGTCGGAATATAATTTATCTGCAAAGAACGGCGCCACCGGCGACATCAGCTTGGCAATGGTTACCAAACAGGTATATAAGGTTTGGTAGGCCGATAATTTATCGTAGCTGTTGTCCGATCCGCCAATACCATCGCTTGAGGCCGGGCGGACAGGTTTCCAGAAACGGCGGCGGCTTAAACGTACGTACCAATTGCTCAAATGCTCGTCTACAAAATCCTGTATGGCGCGGCTGGCTTTGGTCGGCTCAAAATCAGCATAAAAAGCATCTACCTCTTTGCTTAACGTATTGAGCAGGGAGATGATCCACTGGTCAATTTCGGGGCGGTCGTTAATTGCAATTTCCGCTTCGCTGTAGTTAAACTGATCGATATTGGCGTATAACGCGAAGAAAGCATAGGTATTATACAGCGTGCCAAAGAATTTGCGGCGCACTTCATCTATTCCTTCTGTATTAAATTTCAAATTATCCCATGGCGAGGCGTTGCTGATCATATACCAGCGGGCAGCATCAGCGCCAAACTGTTCAATGGTAGCAAAAGGGTCAACCCCGTTACCCAGGCGTTTAGACATTTTGTTGCCGTTTTTATCCAGCACCAGTCCGTTAGAGATGACATTTTTAAAAGCAACGCCCTTATTGCCCACGCGCTGGTTAACCGCTTTTATTTCGTCGCTGGCTTCGCTCAGCATTACAGCGATGGCATGCAGGGTAAAAAACCAGCCGCGGGTTTGGTCGACGCCTTCGGCGATAAAATCAGCCGGGTAAGCGCTTTCAAATTGTTCCTTGTTTTCAAACGGGAAATGCCATTGCGCGTATGGCATAGCGCCGCTGTCAAACCAAACATCAATTAAGTCCGGTTCGCGGTACATCGGTTTGCCGGTGGATGAGGTCAATATTACATCATCTACATAAGGCCTGTGCAGGTCGTCTATAACAAAACCAGCAGGCATTAAACCGGCAGCGATTGATTTTTCAATTTCTGCTTTCAGGTCGGCGATAGATCCGATACATTTTTCTTCGAGACCATTCTCTTCGCGCCAGATGGGCAGCGGTGTGCCCCAGAAACGTGAACGCGAAAGGTTCCAGTCTACCAAATTTTCCAGCCAGTTGCCAAAGCGGCCCGTGCCGGTTGATTCGGGTTTCCAGTTAATGGTTTTATTCAGTTCCACCAATTTATCCTTAACGGCGGTGGTGCGGATAAACCAACTATCCAGCGGATAGTATAAGATCGGCTCGTCCGAGCGCCAGGAGTGCGGGTAACTGTGTTCGTATTTTTTTACGTCGAAGGCTTTGTTCTCTTCCTTCAGCTTGATGGCGATCATTACATCGGTAGCCTTAAAGCCGGGAGCTTCGCGTTCTTCTTTGGTATAATATTCTTCTTTTACATACAGGCCGGCATAGTCGGTCACCTCGGCCACAAAGCGGCCCTGTTTGTCCACCAGCGGCACATCCTTGCCGGCTTCGTCCTTCACCATTACGGAAGGCACGCCGTTTTCCTTACAGGCCCTGAAGTCGTCCGCGCCAAAAACAGAAGCGGTATGCACGATCCCGGTACCGTCTTCGGTGGTTACAAAATCAGCCGGGATCACCAAAAAGGCCTTCTTTTCCAGGTCCTCGTTGCTTACATATGGCATCAGCTGGTGATACCGCAGGCCAAGCAATTCAACCCCTTTAAAAGTTCCGCGAAGTTCCCATGGGATAATTTTATCGCCCGCTTTATAATCCTGCAGATGGCCTTCGCCCTGTCCTTCGGCCTTAAAATATTTGGCCACCAGGTCCTTTGCCAAAACCACACTAACCGGCTCATAAGTATACGGGTTAAACGTGCGCAGCTTTACATAATCTATCTTTTCGCCGACGGCAAGGGCGCAGTTTGATGGCAGCGTCCATGGGGTGGTCGTCCAGGCTAATATCACCGTATCCTCGTTTTCATCCTCAAACAATTGCGGCATCAGCGGATGCTGCTGCTCTTTTTTGAGGTGAAACTGGGCAGTGATGGTCGTATCTTTCACCATTTTATAGGTGCCCGGCTGGTTTAGCTCATGCGAACTTAAGCCTGTACCTGATTTTGGCGAATAAGGCTGAACGGTATAACCCTTATATAACCAGCCTTTGTTATAAAATTCCTTTAAAATCCACCAAAGGGATTCAATGTATTCGTTTTTGTAAGTGATGTAGGGGTCTTCCAGGTCTACCCAGTAGCCCATTTTTTCGGTCAGGTCGTTCCAAACGTCGGTATAGCGCATTACCTCCTTGCGGCAGGCGTCGTTGTAATCTTTTACAGAGATCTTTTTTCCGATATCATCCTTGGTGATGCCCAAAGCTTTTTCAACGGCCAACTCAATAGGCAGGCCATGGGTATCCCAGCCGCCCTTGCGTTTTACCTGGTACCCTTTTAGTGTTTTATAACGGCAAAAAATATCCTTAATGGCGCGTGCCATTACGTGGTGAATGCCGGGCATGCCATTAGCGCTCGGCGGCCCTTCGTAAAACGTGTACGGGTTGGTTGCCGGGCGACTACTGATGCTCTTTTCAAAAATGCCGTGCTCCTTCCAGAAGGCAAGGATGTCTTTGCCTGTCTGCGATAAGTTTAAAGCTTTATATTCCTTATACATCAATCTGTTACACCTCTATTTTTAGAGGCTGCAAAAATACGGAATTTAAGCTGAAAAGTATCATAATTATGTGAAATTGGAAGGGAAGAGGTTGTCTGAATCAGAATTTGCAGGATTTTAGAATTAACAAAATAAAAAAGTGCAATCTTGAAAATTCTTTAATTCTGTAAATTCTGATTCAGATTATTAACGTCAAACCTTATATTTACCTGATGAAAACCTGTATCCTTACTATCCTGCTTCTTATTTCCGGTAAACTGTTCGCCCAAAAAACTATGGAAGTTAAAACCGGTATTCTACAATTTAGATATTATGAAGATTATTCTGTACTGCAAGCTGACCCAAGCGTTAGGGAAGGCGGATACACCAAATATTTCGCTTCCGGTAATGAGATAATGTGTACTGGTTTCTATAAAAACAACTTGAAAGATGGTTTGTGGGTCGAGTATCGGTATAATGGTATGGTGGAAGACAGCGGTTATTATAAACAGGACAAAAAAGTGGGGATTTGGGCGGCATATAAGTCCAGTGGAATGTTACAAATCATGTATGATTATACCAAAAAGGATCTGCTTTATTTAAAACGGGATTCAGATTATAAAACCAAAATCTATACAGTGATCGATAGTGCTGGCAAAAAGCAAACTACATTAGACCGCCCGCCTGTATACCTGGATGGTGAATCGGCATTTGATCGAACAATTGGCAGCAATGTTATTTATCCAGCGAAAGCAAGAGAAAGTCAAATCCAGGGGCGAGTATTTGTAGGCGTAACGATTGATGAGCAAGGAAATATCACAGGCTACCGGTTGATAAAACCGTTAGGTTATGATTGCGACGAATCGGCGGTGAATGCGGTAAAAGCCCTTCACGGCAAATGGTTGCCCGGAATTTTAGATGGAAAGCCAGTAAAAGTGGAGTACGAAGTTGCTGTTAGTTTTACTTTAGCTCTTTAAAGAACGCAACTTTCCATAAAAAGGGCATAATAGAATAAGCGTGCATAGGAAAACTCCGCATTCGCCATTCCGCAATCCGCATTAAAAATTCCGAAATCGAACATCCGAAATCCTATATCCCCCCTATATCCCTTTTTGTATCGCCTGGTAAACCACATCCATTATTCTTGGGCGGGTGTTCAGGCTGCCCAGCTTGGGGCTTACGCTGGGGTTTACGCGGTTGGATAAAAACACATATACCAGGTGCGAAGCCGGGTCAACCCAAACGCAGGTGCCGGTAAAGCCGGTATGCCCGTAGGTTTGGGGGGAGGCATATTGCGATGGATATTTTTTGGTAAGGTCGGGGTCCCACCTGTCAAAACCGAGGCCTCTGCGGCTAATGGCCGATTGTTGCTTGGTAAACAGGTCCACTGTTTCGGGTTTAATGTATTCTTCCCCACCGTAGGTGCCCCGGTTAAGCATCATCTGGTAAAGGATGGCCACATCGTTGGCGCTGGCAAATAAGCCGGCATGGCCGGCAACACCGCCCATTAACGCGGCGGTTGGGTCATGCACGTAGCCGTCCAGCAGGGCATGGCGGTATACCGGATCATTTTCCGTTGGCGGGATCTGTTCGGGTTTAAAGCGGTAAAGCGGTAAATAGCCCGCAGTCTGCATCCCCAGCGGGGTATAAAACTGCTGCTGTACATACACATTCTCCGGGGTCGAGGTAATAGTTTCGATGATCTGCTGCATAAAGCACATGCTCAGGTCGCTGTAAACATATTGGCCCCGTGTCCGTAAGGGCGAGTTCAGCATCAGGGGCCACATCACCTCTTTAAAGTAGTCCTTTCGTAAATAGTAATTCTCATTTACTTTGGTAGGATAATTTTCTGATGAGTCAACCGTATAGTCGGTTGGCTTAACTGCTTCGATAGTAGGAATATCCGGGATCAGGCCGGCCTGGTGTTCAAGCACCTCTTTCACCAGCAGGTCATTCTTGTTTGTTTTTCGGGCCTGCGGCAGGTAATGGCCTACGGTTGAATCGATACTTAGTTTGTCCTGGTCATACAACTGCATGGTTTCCATGGTGGTGGCCGAGATCTTGGTCATGGAGGCCAGGTCGAAAATATCGGTCAGTTTATCCGGGATGGTTTTATCATAGGTATGGTAACCATAGGCTTTGTTGAAGATCACTTTGCCATCCTTGGCTACCAGCACCACGCACCCGGGGGTAGCCTGGTTCATGATGGCTTCGGTGGCGATATTGTCTATATCGATGAGGTTATCTGATTTTATCCCCACGGCTTCTGGCACGCTGTATTCCAGGCGGATCTTACCTGTGGTAAAACCCATCCCTTTGCGAAAAACAGGCGATATATTATTGCCTAATTTCTGTGTAATGGCCACTCCGCCAAAAATGGCCTCCGCGGCAAAATAAGCTGATACCGGCGAGATCCGCTGGCACCAGATCACCGGCAGGTTCAAATTATTTAATTTAATAAGCGCATTGCTGTTGCCAAACAGCGCGATAATTACAGCCTTCGTTTTTTGATTGTACCTGATAAAGTCTGCAATTTGCGGGTTGTTCAAATCGGCTTCGTTTAGCTGCACGATCAGCGTATTATACCATTTCAGATCGGCTGAAAGGTCATCGAGGCTTTTTGTTCCGGTGTATAAATTACCATTATAGGCCGCTACTTTATCATATTTATTCAGAAGACTGTCGAAACCGGCAGCATAGGGATAAGAGAAATGTAAGCTGGCTATTTTTTGCTGGTCGAGGTTTTGTATTGGGATGGTGTAGCTGGCGTTATTAAAAAGTACGGTAGATTTCTCCACCAAATTCAACTCGTCTACATAAGCCTGCCCCCTGAAAGGCGGATTTTGTGCGCAAGCCGAATGAAATAAAACAAATGCTGAACATATTAAAGTACAAAACCAACGGTTACTTCTTCTCATAAACCTTTTCTCCATTCACATAGGTTTTTAACACTTTAACGTTAGGCAGGTTTGCGCCATCTGTTTTCATGATATCATTATCAAGGATCACAAAGTCGGCAAATTTGCCCGGCTCAATGCTCCCTTTTTCATGTTCTTCAAACTGCGCTTTGGCGGCCCATATCGTCATTCCCCTTAACGCCTGCTCCCTGGTAAGGGCATTTTCGGGCTGAAAACCACCCGCCGGGAAACCTTTCAGGTCTTTGCGCTCCACTGCTGCATAAAACGTATACATCGGGTTAATGTTTTCGACAGGGAAATCAGTACCCAGCGGAAGCCAGCCATTTTGCTGTAATAATTGCTTATAAGCATACGCGGTTTTAATACGGTCTTTTCCCAGGCGGCTGCCGGCCCAGTACATATCTGAAGTTGCATGTGTGGGTTGTACCGACGGAATAATACTGTAATCGCCAAAATACCTGATATCTTCAGGCGCCAATACCTGTGCATGCTCAATACGCCAGCGACGGTCATTTTTACCTTTTAACACACTGGCATAAATCTTCAGGATCACGCGGTTGGCCGAATCGCCAATGGCGTGTGTACACATCTGGAAGCCTTTGGCCGACAGTTTTTGCGCTACTTCTAAAAAGTGTTTCTGATCGCTCAGTAAAAACCCGCGCCAGTTTTTCTGGTCGCTATAAGGCTGCAGTAAGCAAGCCCCGCGCGATCCTAATGCGCCATCAGCATAAACCTTAAAGGCACGCACGTTAAGCCGCGGGCTTTTATAAACACCTCTTTTAAATAAATACGCAAAATCCTCCGGGTTATCCGAAAGCATCACATACATCCGCATTTTAAGTGATCCTCTATGCTGTAATTGTTCAATTGTATTGATCATCGTATAAGGCAGGCCGCAATCTTCAACCGTAGTTAAGCCCGCAGCGAAACAGTTACGCTGGGCGTCTAAAAAAGCAGAGTCGGCAAGTGCATCGCCGGGCAGCGGAATTTTCCTGCGTACCAATCCTTCTGCGTTATCTACCAGTAAGCCTGTAAGTTTGCCATTTACGGTTTCAATTTTGCCGCCGCTGATGGTTTGGCCCGGTTTTATGCCTGCAATATTTAAGGCAGCCTGGTTAACCATAATGGCATGCCCGTCAATCCGGCTCAATATCACCGGCCGTACAGGGAACAGCGAATCCAGTTTAGCCTTATCCGGGAATTGTTTTACGGTCCATTTATTTTGGTCCCAGCCATGGCCTGTGATCCAGCCGTCCGGGTTTCTTCGGGCGAAAGCGCTAACCGAGTCCACTACCTCCTGCCAGCTTTTGGTATTCTCCAAATGGGCCTCCTGTAAGCTGATGCCATAGCTGTAAAAATGCGAATGGGCATCAATAAATCCCGGGTAAACAGCTTTGCCGCCTGCATCCACTACTTCTTTAGCGGAATATTTCTTTTCGATCGTATCGCTGTTACCAACTGAAATAATCTTTCCGTTGTTTACCACAAAGGCATTGGCCGTTGTAAAATTACTGTCGACCGTGTAAACCACTGCGTTTTTTACAATAAGATCAACATTATAATCCTGGTGTTTACAGGCTGCGGCAAGGAAAAACAATACGGGCCAAATTCTTTTCATAGGGCAAATGTAAAAAGTTTGTAAGCTACAAAACTATATACAAAAACAAATGCATAAAGTTATCCGGTAAATAATTTTAATTTAAACTTCGTTTGCCTCAGCCTGTCGCTGGATGTTCGCAGAATCGCAAACCGTCGTTGCCCGCTGCCAATTACTCAGGAACCGCATGAACCACCTGGCACGGGAATACGGCTGGGACACATGGCACAGTAATAATTTCTGTAATTTGCCTGGATTTATAAAGAAAACTCCCTATAAATTCATTTATTGGTAACCTCGCAATTTTAATTACGATAAACAAGCTTAAAAAAGTATTGCCCCTGCGGTTCCTTTTTGGTGAGTCCCTGGGTGGAC
>NZ_CAIWNH010000329.1 GCF_903913935.1 uncultured Mucilaginibacter sp. | reverse complement strand
TTCTTTCCAGGCTGTTTATTTCCATCGTCTTAAGAGATGAAAATTTGGAAAAAACAATTGCCTGTATCGAAAAGGCAGCCTACACAGGCGAAATTGGGGATGGTATGATCTTTACCTATAACATTGAGGAATCTATCCGGATCAGAACGGGCGAAAGAGGCAAGGCCTCAACGACAGGTCCCAGCGATGAGAATAAATAATTTTAAAAACAATCAATCAATTGACATGAACAAAAAAATACTCATATATGTATTGTTACCATTACTGATTTTTTCATTCAGTAACACATTTGCCCAAACTTCAAGAAAACCTGATCCGTCCGGCGTCAACACGGGCAGTTCCTCCGATCTTGATACTGCGGCGTTCAAAGTGGTGGATACGTTGGCGAAAAAGAAAGATACCACAGTAGCTGCGCTAAACAGTTCCGTTAAAAAACTCGCTTCTACCGTTTCAAATGTAGCCAATGCTGATGGCAAAAATAAAGTGGCCATTAACCTGGTTTGGCTGCTGATTACTGGGTTCCTGGTGTTTTTCATGCAAGCCGGTTTCGCGCTGGTGGAAACAGGATTAACCAGGGCCAAAAACGTTGCACATACCATGGCCATGAACCTGTTTGTATACCCGGCGGGCGTCCTTGGGTTTTTTGTTTGTGGATTTGCCCTGATGTTTGGCGGTGTAGGCGCCCTGGGAACGCTTGGCGGATTCGACGGCTTAAATCAGGAATTTACCATTAACATCCTGGGCCATACGTTTGGCTTGTTCGGAACGAAAGGGTTTTTTATGAACGGGGTATACGACGTCGGTGTTTTGGGATTTTTCGTCTTCCAGGCAGTGTTTATGGACGCTACTGCTACCATCCCTACGGGCGCAATGGCTGAAAGATGGAAATTTGCATCATTTGCAATTTCGGGTGCATTGATCGGGGGACTCATCTATCCATTATATGGAAATTGGGTTTGGGGCGGCGGTTGGTTGTCGCAACTTGGCGTCAATTTTGGTTTAGGCCACGGGCATCTGGATTTTGCCGGATCTTCGGTGGTCCACTTGTCTGGTGGTGTGCTGGCATTTGTGGGTGCAAGAATGATTGGTCCGCGTTTAGGCAAATACAACAAAGATAAATCGGCAAACGCGATCCCGGGGCACAATATCCCGATGGCAGTTTTAGGAACACTGGTATTAGCTTTCGGCTGGTTCGGATTTAATGCCGGTTCGACATTTGCAGGAACAGATTTCAGATTTGCTGTGGTAGCTTTCAACACAATGATCGCGTCATGCGGCGGTATATTGGCTTCTACCTTATGGATCTGGTATGTAAGAGGGAACAAACCTGATGTAAGTATGATGTGCAATGGCTTGCTTGCCGGGCTGGTGGCAATTACCGCACCTTGTGCGTATGTGACACCAATAGGAGGATTGATCATTGGTTTAGTTTCCGGTGTCTTAGTTGTAGAAGTTACGCTGTTTATGGAGAAAAAATTAAGGATCGACGATCCTGTGGGTGCTGTAGCTGTTCACGGCGCTAACGGCGTATGGGGCGTGCTGGCCTTAGGCTTGTTTGCTGACGGTAACTACGGCGACGGTATAAATGGTGTAAAGGGAACTGTAACAGGCCTGTTTTACGGTGGCGGATGGGGTCAATTTATTGCAGAAGCCATTGGTGCCGCAACCAATATTGTATTTATAGGTGCCGCAGGTTGGTTAATGTTTAAATTACTGGATAAACTGGTTGGAAATAGGGTTAAGCCGGAAGTAGAAATGTACGGTTTGGATTTGCCCGAAATGGGGATAGATGGCTATTCAGGCATCCGGATGGATAAAAATGCCGAGACGCCGTTGTCGAGATAGTAAGTACAATTTTGCCAGTGGTATTTTCCATGGTATAGATTAAAAGATGCCGCCTCTTATGGAAAATAGGGGGCGGCCTTTTTTATCACCAGATGGGATGTTATCAATCAACCCATTTATTATTTTATTTTTTGGATAGCTTGCAGGTATTTAAAGAAGTTTCGCAGATGTGATGTTGAAATTATTTCAATTCGTACATTTTTTTATTACATCGCAGGCATTGCTGTCTTTGTACAGGGAGCCAAAAAAGAATATTCTCATAAAGAAGCCCCGCTTTATTTTTTGCAAATGTTGTCTTTCGGCTTTACCACAGGGGCATGTGGTGTGATTTTTAAGGGCTTCTTTCACGTTAATAGCTATCAATATATCGGCTTAAAAATAATGTCGTTATTCAAAGCTATAAAGGAATTCTGAAGCAATATTGATTTGTGATCTTTTTGCAATTTCAGCTGCAAAAACAGTACGATGATAAATCCTGGTTGCTTTTTAACTTCAAAAATAACCAATTATAAAAAAAACTATTGGCTTTCATAAAGATCAGTCGAATTAAATCAGCAATATAAAAATCAGTTCCACCTGTTATAAGTCATAATAAGTTTAGAAATACTACACAAATTAGCACCTTACCGGCCTGTTTTGCCTGGCATTTTAAACTTGCGATTGTGATTGTGATTTTCAACTTTTTAATAAAATAAATTCATTTTAACTTTTATCATTTAATATGCCTTAATATTAGGATTAGCTGTTATATTTAAAATTCCTATTATAACCAAAAGTTTATCCTGCCTTGATGGGTTTTATTTATGTATAGTAAACCAATGTTTTTGGCCCTGTTTATTGTTCTTTTGTTCATCGGCCCTGCTAATGCACAAACTGCAGCATTAGATACGCCAGTGTACAGCAATGCTGCTATGCGTGTGATTGATCAATACAAAGCTGCCCTAAGCGATGAATTGGAAATATTTAACGGCCCGATTTATCGTTTATGGCCGCAAGCCTATCGGGGATCGGCTTATTTTGATGAAAAAACGCATTGCACCCCTAGTCTGGTACGTTACAACGGCACCTGGTATAAAGATATTCCTGTTATTTACGACATTTATACTGACGTAATGGTTGCTGCAGCAAAAGACAGTTTGTTTGTACTGCAGGCCGAAAAAATAACAGATGTATGGTTATTGGATCATCATTTCCTTTATATCAATTCAAAGAGCAGTGCTAATCTGAAACCTGGCTTTTACGACCAGCTATATGATGGCAAGTCCCGGGTGTTGGTTAAAAGGGTCAGGACGATAGAAAATAATATCACCCAACAAACGGTAAGTACAATTTATGAAAACAAAGAGGTCATCTATATAAAAAAAGGAAACAACTACTACCCGGTTAACAGTAAGGGTTCAGTTTTGGAGGTCTTTAAAGAAAAAAAGAAAGCTCTTGGCCAATATTTGAATGAAAACAAAATTAAGTACAACAGTGACAAGGAAGGATCGATTGTCAAATTAGCGGTTTACTATGATCAGATAAACAATTAGTATGAAGAAAATTTACCTCGCTTTTTGCCTCCTGGTCAGCATCACTTCTGGTCTTTATGCACAACAAGCTGTCGGCAGATTAATTGACGTTGATTTTAAGCAGGCCGGAATTAAGAATATAGTAACCGTATTAAAAACTAAAACCGGCTTTAATTTTTATTATGATCCCGCTCAATTCGACAGCCTGAAAGTCACGATCATAATCACGCAAAAAACATTAAGCAAGGTTCTGGACGAGGTGTTTGAAGGTTCAAGGTGTCACTATGTCATTACAGAAGACCAGGACGTTATACTAACAAGGAACTGGCAAATAAACACTGATCTTGCAGCGGGATTCTTTAGCGGAAAAAAGGAGCCATCGAACGCTGGAACATCAATCAGCGATTTGTCCCTTACAACAGAGCAACAAAAAGTGATCGAGTCGACTTCTGAAAATAAGCTGTACACTATAGGTAGTTTATCTAATGCCAACAAAACCGGAAATGTATCACTTGCTGGCTACATCCGTAATATTAACTCGGGGGAAGCTATATCCGGGGCGAGCGTTTACGAACCTGTTACGCACATTGGGATTGCTACCAACCAGTTTGGGTATTATTCAATCAGCTTACCGCGTGGACAGCATAATTTGATCATTAAAGCTGCGGCAATGAAAGATACGCACCGAAAGATTGCCTTGTATATGAATGGTGAATTTAACGTTGAGATGCAGGAACAAATTATTTCACTTAAAGAAGTTAAGATATCCGTTGATAAGGTAGCCAACGTGCGAAGTGTGGAAATGGGTGTATCAAAGCTTGATATCAAAAGCATTAAACAGTTTCCGACAGTTTTTGGTGAGGCCGATGTTTTGCGCGTAGTTTTAACGCTTCCTGGCGTCCAAACCGTAGGCGAAGCAAGCACAGGGTTTAATGTACGTGGAGGCTCAGCTGATCAAAATCTTATTTTGTTAAATGGTTCGACGATCTATAACCCCTCCCACTTTTTCGGATTTTTTTCGGCCTTTGACCCTGATATCATCCAGGATGTAGAGCTCTATAAAAGCATCATACCCGAAAAATTTGGCGGGAGGTTATCATCCGTTTTGGATATTAGTGAACGGGAAGGGAACAACAAGAAATTTACCGGTACTGCGGGAATAGGTTTATTAACCAGCAGGTTTAACATTGAAGGACCGCTCGCTAAAAACAAAACATCTTTTATATTAGGGGCACGAACCACTTATGCAGATTGGCTCCTGAAAACCTTGCCCAGCGCATACAAAAACAGTAGTGCTTCATTTTACGACATCAATTTAAATATAAGCCATCATATTAATGACAATAATTCGCTGTTCCTCTCCACTTACATGAGCAGCGACGGATTTAAACTAAATAGCGATACCTCGTATAAATATGGTAACCGCAATATGTCGTTAAAATGGAAGCATAATTTCAGTAATAAGCTTTTTAGTGTGATCATGGGTGGATATGATAAGTATCAATACAGCATATCCAGCAACGTTAACCCTGTTGATGCCTACCAATTCAATTTTGACATCAACCAAATCAATTTCAAAACAGATTTAACTTATTACATAAATTCAAAAAACACAATTTCATTTGGTGTTAATTCCATTCGCTACAAAATTGATCCGGGCAGTAACCAGCCATTCAGCGCTAAATCGCAGGTTACGCCTGATGTTGTTCCTGCGGAGCAAGCTTTAGAGAGCGCTTTGTATCTGGGTGATAAGTATGCCATTACCACCGCGCTGTCCGTTAGTGCAGGCATACGATATGCTATGTACAATTACCTCGGACCACAAACCGTCAATCATTACGTGCCGGGGCTGCCCAGAACCCTGAGCGATATTGCCGATAGTGTGAAATACGGCAGTGGTAGCGTTATAAATACGTACCACGGGCCGGAAATAAGGGCGTCGGTACGTTATCTCATCAGCAGTGATTTTTCGGTAAAGGCCGCTTTTAATACTTTGCGGCAATACATCCATTTATTATCCAATACGACGGCCATTTCGCCAATGGATATCTGGAAATTGAGTGATCCCAATATAAAGCCACAATTTGGCAACCAGATATCAATGGGAATTTATAAAAACTTTGGTTCAAACACCATCGAGACTTCCGTAGAGGCCTATTACAAACACCTGGAAAATTACCTCGACTATCGCAGCGGCGCTGTACTGGTACTGAATAAGCATATAGAAACCGATGCAGTTTCTACCCAGGGCAAGGCCTATGGCATTGAATTTTTAATAAAAAAAGCTACCGGCCAGCTCAACGGCTGGGTAAGTTATACTTACTCTCGTATCTTTTTAAAACAGAATGATCCCGGTGGTGGTATCCCAATCAATAATGGTGAATATTACCCTGCTAACTATGATAAGCCCAACAACTTTAATTTTGTCGGAAATTATCGCTTTTCACACCGTTATAGTGTGTCATTTAACTCGGTTTACAGTACCGGCCGGCCCATCACTTATCCAATTGGCGAATATTACTACGGCGGATCGGAAAGGGTGCTCTATTCAAAAAGGAATCAATACCGCATACCCGACTATTTCAGAACTGACCTTTCTGTTAACATCGATGGTAATCACAAAGTTCACCAGTTCTTCCACAGTTCATGGACGATTGGCGTTTACAACTTAACCGGACGCAACAATGCCTATTCAACCTTCTTTACTGAACAGGGCGGTGGCATACAGGGATATAAGCTGTCTGTTTTTGCTAACCCAATACCGTTTGTTAATTATAACATAAGATTCTGATGTCGAGAAAAAATAGCTATCAACTGGTAAAAACATTCTGTGCACTCTTCTGCTTCGTCGCGTGCATGAAAATTACCTCTGTTCAGGCCCAGGTATTGTCTGATTTGCAAAACAGTTTCAGCAATTATCAAAAAAGCAATTTGAAGGAAAGTATCTATCTCCATATCAATAAAAGCACGTATTTAACCGGCGAGATCATATGGTTTAAGGTCTATTGCGTAGAGGGTGGCGCCCATACACTGCTCAATTTAAGTAAAGTGGTTTATGTGGAGATATTGGATAATAACCATGCCGCGGTGGTGCAAACAAAGATCAGACTAAACAATGGCACCGGGAACGGGTCCATCTATTTGCCCTTTTCCATAAATAGTGGTAATTATCAAATTCAGGCGTATACTAACTGGATGAAAAACTTTAGTGCCGAATATTTTTTCATGAACGGGATCACTATTGTCAATCCGCTGAAAGCACCTGTAATGTCTTCCAAACCAACAGCGACGGCTTACGATGTGCAGTTCTTTCCTGAAGGCGGCCATCTGGTACAACAACTCAAAAGCAAAGTAGCTTTTAAAATCACCGGCACAGACGGCAAAGGGCAACCCGGCACCGGCGCGGTTATTGACCAGAAAAATGACACCGTAGTTCGCTTCAGCGCGTTAAAATTTGGTATTGGTAGTTTCAATTTTAAACCATTGCCTCATAACGTTTACCGGGCAGTCATTAAGCTAAATCAAACAGTGATGGTAAAAGAGTTGCCCGCTATCAGCGAGTCTGGTTATGTAATGCAGGCAACCGCCGAAAGCGGAAACTGGAATGTGCGAATTTGCAATAGTGATAGTAGCTCAGCGGCAGGTATTTACCTGATCGTTCATAGCAATCAAACGATAGCACTGGCCGAAGCTGTAAAATTGGTAAATGGAGCAGCAACTTTCAGTATTGATAACAACAAATTGGAGGAAGGAGTAAATCATATTACTTTATTTGACGACCATCAAAGAGCGCTTTGTGAGCGACTTGTCTTTAAACGCCCTGAAGGGAAATTGATGATCAATGCCCATACTGATGCCCAAACTTTTAGCCTTCGCAAAAACGTGAAGCTTACTATATCTGCTGAAGATCAAAACCGTGATAGTCTCCCAGCGAATTTATCTGTATCGGTATATAAAGCAGATGCTTTACAAATTGAAGATGTTCATCACATCTCAGCTTATCTCTGGTTACAGGCAAATCTGAAGGGCCGCGTTGAGTCGCCGGATTTTTACTTTGACGATAGCAATAAGGACAGCGGTCCGGCGCTTGATAACTTAATGCTGTCGCAGGGCTGGACGGAGTTTAATTGGAACAAAATTTTAGCCAACAGGGCGCCGGATATAAAGTTCTTGCCGGAATATGAAGGCCATATCATTACTGGTCGCATTACCCGCACAACGGACAATACAAATGCTGGTCAAATAACCGCTTATCTCAGTATCCCTGGAACACCTAATCAATTGTTTATTGCCAAAAGTGATTCAACGGGAAATTTGCTGTTTAATACGCAAAACTTTTTTGGTCCCAACGAAATTATCATACAAACCAATTCCATGCAGGACAGTACCTATCATATCGAAGTGTCCAGCCCTTTTAGTGAGCAGCACTCAACTATGCCAATGCCGATATTGGCGTTAAGTCCGGATGTGAAAAAGGTAATTTTAGATAATAGCTTAAATATGCAGGTGCAAAATACTTTCGCTGCCAACCAGCTAAAGCAATTTTACAGTCCACAGGCGGATAGCATGTCATTTTATGGAACTCCAACTAAACGGTACAAATTAGATGATTATACCCGGTTCACCACTATGGAAGAGGTGCTACGTGAATATGTAACTTCAATTGCTATAGTAAAACACCATGGAAAGTTCGGTATACGGATGTTTGACGTTGACAAGCGGCTATCCGGCGAGCCGATGATTTTACTTGATTGCGTTCCGGTATTTGATGCAGATAAGATCTTTAAATTGGATCCTTTGAAAGTAAGGCAACTTGACGTTATCGCCAGGAACTATCTTTACGGTATCGCCTCGTTGAACGGCATTATGAGTTTTACGACTTATAAAGGCGATGGGATCAATTTTGAGATTGATCCACATGCAGTGGTGCTGGATTATGAAGGGTTGCAGCTGGAACGAAAATTCTATTCGCCGGTTTATGATTCAGAAGAAGTAATAAACAGCCCCAAGCCTGATTTCAGAAGTGCTTTATATTGGAACCCGGATGTCATTACTGGGCATGACGGAAAGGCGACCCTGGCTTTTTATACCAGTGATAAACCCGGTACGTATATTGGTATAATTGAAGGCATTACTGCCAGTGGAAAAACCGGCAGTCAGCAATTTTATTTCGAAGTCAAAAAGTAGTTATGGGCTATTTCCAAAAAGCTGGCATGGTGGTGGTACCCCTCACAGTGCAATCCGCACAAAGTATCGTTGAATAAGTGTAAGCAGTAGGTGACCCGTTAATATTAGGCGGTTTTAGATACAGACCAAGTACAGGTACATACGGAGAACTTGCAGGTATAAGATCTGCAATAGGTAATGTACCCGAATGAGGAGGGTTTTGAAAGGCCGTATCAATTTCACAAACTGTTGGATACACCGGGCTATAACCCGATAGAAGCTGATCGGCAGAAATAAATATGCGTTGATAGGACGGATTTCCAACGCTTAAATATCCGATAACCAACTCATTTGGATTAGAAACACAATGGTAGTTAGTTTGTGATTCTGATGGTAATACGTCAAATATGCTTCCCAATTTTTCGGTGTTTTTTTGCATATTATCCCAAAAGCTATACGCGTCGCTAGTTAAGGCATATTGCTTTACCAGAATACTGTACCTGGTTTCCAGTTTCTCTGAGGTGGGTGGAACTACGGTGATCAATGAATGGTAGATAACGTCTGAATTCAATTTCGTTGTAGATGCGATAAGGATATTACTGGACTGTACGCTACCAAAGCAATAATATACCTGCTGACTAACCAGCCTGGCGCTGAGCGCGTTTAGGCCATCGCTATAGTAAGTAGAAACATATGCCGAATGAAATTGCCAGTCTTCGCGATACTCCCACCGATAATATTTTGTCGCATTGTTCGCATCGTGTGTGTTTACATAAATTTCCAATCCTATAGTTTTAGCCGCAAAACCAACACTATCAATTGGAGGCGCATTTTTGACCGGGATAAAATCAGATACATACTCTTTATTATCTGATGTTTTTATTCTAAGCCGATACTTATGTGAATTATCCAAACCTAAAGGTGCGGCCGCATAGGTTCCCGTAGTAATCTCCCGCAGCACAAAAGTATTGCTGCCGTCGCTTTCTACGCTGACCTGGGCATTTGCTTCTGGAAAAACTGTTCTGAGAGTGTCAATTTTTTTAGTACGGCTGAGTTTGATAATCGTTGAGTCATTGCCGGCGTTGATCACCCCCTCAATAACCAGGTAGCGGCTGTTATCTGATATTAAAACCGGTGGAGTAAATTGTTTTTTGCACGCTAATACAGTCATCGCCACGACGAGCGTGGTAATCCATTTGCTAAATGAATATAAAAATAAATTTTTATCAGAAATAACTGCAAGCATATAATTGTTAATGGTAAATCTAGTTAAAATCTTATCAGTTTAAAATTATTTTCAATGCGATAATTCATTTATCAACAGGCAGCATATAGCCTTTACTGACCGAACCACGCCTAATTCCCAAAGACATGTTTGTTAATTTTAACGCTGGTCGTGCAATCAACGCATAGATTGTAGAATAAGTTAGTGCATTAAGTAATCCTATAAAGTCGGGGATGGGGCAAGGCATGGTAACAGGTTCATGAAGTGATTTGGCCGGTATTAAAATGGCGCCAGGCTTTTTAGCTAATGATCACCGCAGACTTTTTTGCTGCGCGTAACCGGTGACGCCTCATAAAAACAGGCCAATAAGAAAAAGTATAATTCTTTTCATCAAGCGTACAAACGATCAATTTAAAAGCTTTTTCAGGTTGATCAGCACAGCTGCTTTCTCAAACACATTAGAACGTTTAATAACGATGTTTGATAGATGGTTTAGTCATCTCTTTTCCGGGTACTTTAGGTCTTTCAACCTGATGTTATCGGATAGCCCGGGTTTAATAAATCACGACCTCATCAGCAAACAAAAAACCATTTTTTTCGTTTTTACCGGTCACCCTGATATACCGGACGGTATTTCCGCTGAGATCGAATACAAATGTTTTAAACTGTAGCGTGGCCTCCGAATAGGGCACATCATTGTCAATTTTTTGGATCGTATGGAATATTTTTCCATCGTCAGATCCTGCGACAGTTACCTGCGACGGCATAAAAACGCCCGGACCGGTTATTTGCATAAAACGGACCTTTAATTGTGAAAGCGATTGAACGGTATCCAGGTCAACCGTCACATCAAAATCCCCGGTAAAACCCTGCCATTGCCCGTCGCTGTAAGTAAGGCCGCCTGTTTGCCCGTTTACCAGGCTTAGCTCTTTTTGGGCAGGGTAGCTGTCATTCCAGGGGGCATTATAAATCACTTTTTTGCCAATTGCTTTATGGACATCAACTTGCAGTGCCGCGGTTTTTCCAATGGGTACATCATCTTTAAAAAGGGTGGCTTTAACCATGGTGCTGGCTGATAAGGGAATGGGCCCCCGGTATACCGGAGCATTTGCAGTAGGAGTACTGCCATCAATAGTATAATGAATGGTGGGTGCAAATTGTTCGGAGCTGATGGCAACCATTGCCGATTTTTGAGCGATATCAAAGTTCGATAATAGACTTAAGGCCGTCGAAGGTGGGTAATAATTCACATTCAAACGCTGCAGGAGCAGGTAGTGGTTTTGCAGGCGCCGTTGAAAGTCATCCCAGTTTCTTTGTTTATCTGCGGTCCAGGCCAGCTCTGCCAGCGCAAGTACTCTGGGAAAAACCATGTATTCCACCTGGTTTGAAGTCGGCATATATTCCGTCCATACGTTGGCTTGTACGCCAAGGATATGGGATTGCTGAGCCGCCTGAATTGCCGGCGGAACAGGCTGGTAGGCGTAAACCTTCTCTATCGGAAGATACCCGCCGATCGCCTCCGGCTGAGTTGCCGGATCGGCTTGATAAGCATCGAAATATAGGGAGGCACCTGGCGTCATGATCACATCATGCCCGGCATTTGCGGCAGCAATACCGCCTTTCTCGCCCCTCCAGCTCATGACCGTAGCCCCCGGCGCCAGTCCCCCTTCCATGATCTCGTCCCAGCCGATCAGCTTTCTGCCTTTGGTTTTTAAATAAGCCGCTATCCGGTTGATCGCATAACTTTGCAAGCCGTTTTCATCTTTTAAATGGAGGTCCCGGATGAGTTTCTGGCATTTTGGACAAGTTTTCCAGGCAGTTTGATCGGCTTCATCCCCCCCAATATGGATGTATGGAGAGGGGAAGATGGCCATCACTTCGTCAAGTACATTTTGAAAAAAAGTAAAGGTGTCCTCATTGCCTATGCAAAATTCGGCATTTTTATAAGGTAAGCCATAGCAGGATAAATTGGGGTAGGCGGCCAGTACCTCTTCGGAATGCGCCGGCATTTCAATTTCAGGGATCACCGTAATGCCTCTTTTAGCCGCATAGCTGACCAGGTCCCGGGCCTGGTCGGCAGTATAAAATCCTCCCGAAGCTTCAGGGCTGCCCATTTCTGCATATTTACGGCCGTTATTCCACCAGTATTTCCAATTGGCCTGGGTGCGCCAGGCCGCTTTCTCTGTTAATTCAGGGTATTTTTTGATTTCCAGGCGCCAGCCGGGGCCATCGGTGAGGTGCCAGTGAAAGGTATTCAGTTTATACAGCGACATCAGGTCGATATATTTTTTTAAGAACCCGATAGGCATAAAATGACGGGAAACGTCGAGCATCAATCCCCTGTATCCGAAAGCAGGCCGATCTTCAATGAAAACAGCAGGTACCTGCCGTCCGTTTTTCCGGGTATAGGCAATTTGCCGCAGGGTGGCTATACCGTTGAGGATGCCCGCTTCCCCATGGGCCCTGATGATGATGATGCCTGGCTGCACTTCCAGGCGGTAGGCATTCAGTGCTAAATTGTCTTTTTCGCTGGCCTGTAGCAACAGGATCCCCTTTTTCGGCAGCGGTGCTCCGTGAATAAGCGGTTGGATTTTTTTGCAATGGATATACGGATGTTCAAACAGTAAACCCGCAACCCCTGTAAATGCCTTGCTGCAAAATACAGGAGTTTCCCCGGCAAAGGTATAATATCCTGTTCGGGCTATTTGGATGGACGGTTTTGGTATAATGGAACAGGAATCCTGGGCTAAAGTAAGGCCCGGAAAAAAATAAAACAATAAAGCCGCGGCAAGGGAAATAGCCTGTTTGGTGCTTTTCATTCAATGCAATTTATATCAACTAAAGGTACAATTTTCAGCTGCTTAAGCCAGACATTTTAATGCTGTCAAATGGATTTGTTCTTACCGGGGCTATCGGTTCTGCCAGTCTTAAAAAACTGCATTGAACGTTACTGCTTTACGGTTTGTCTAAATGCATCAGGCGCCTTTTATTTTTAGGCTGTCCGTTTTATACCAGTTCTTCAGGGCCCTGATCATTCGTTGTTTACTGGTTGTATTAAGGCCGGGGTTTGTTTTCAAAAATTGCGCCTTAGGGCCGCAGCGGTTTGTGTATTACAAGCGGGCGTCCAGCCGGGCGGCATGAGCAAATACAGCAAGCTATCAAGGGTGTTGCCCGCTTTCCTGATGTCCCGGTACGATAAAATGATCTCACCGAAATAAAGATCCCAGAAATTGGTCACATCCAGTACCCTGGTCAGGCCGTAGTCAGCGCTTACTTCGTCTTTTGCGGCTGTATGGCCCCGAATGCCAAATGGTGATCACCGCAGCTAGGTTGGTGTCCACATACAACGGGTTTTTGGCATGGTGCGCCCGGTTATGGGCCGGTGTAATCAACAGGTATTGCAGGATGCCCAGCCGGCCGCTTTTTAAGGTGCGTTCACTGATATGGGTAAATACGTCCCAGGCGCTGCTGATCGGCATGATGGCCACAAACATCACCGGTTTAACGCCCAGCGGTGTTAAAATAAAGAATAGAATGATGATGGCTATTTTTCACAAAATGTATGGCAGGCCTGCATCGTCGTCGGGTGGATGTGATGAAGTTAGCTATTTTTGAAAATTAGTATTGACTTTCGCTGTTGGCATTCCCCGTTAAAAAGGCGGACTGCTGCAAACTGCCCCCAAAAAGTTAGACACTATTTGGAGGTTGTCTAAGCAGTACCGCCTTTTAAATTTAACATCAATCTGTGATTAAACCAGGTCAAAACGGTCGAGATTCATCACTTTGGTCCAGGCCGCTACAAAGTCATTTACAAATTGTGCCTGTGCATCTTCACATGCATATACTTCAGCAACAGCCCTCAATTCGGAATTGGAGCCGAAGACAAGGTCGGCACGGGTGCCGGTCCATTTTATTTCACCTGTTTTTCGGTCAGCGCCTGTAAATATTTTCCCGGCATCCGAGGTAGGTTTCCAGGTGGTGGCCAGGTCAATCAGGTTTACAAAAAAATCGTTGGTAAGTACGCCTGGGTGTTTGGTAAATACGCCGTGCTGAGAATGATCAAAGTTAGTATTCAGCACACGCATGCCGCCAACTAAAACGGTCAGCTCGGGTGCGGTCAGCGTTAACAATTGCGCCTTATCTATCAGCATTTCCTCTGGCAGTGCTGTTTGCCTGGCACTATAATAGTTGCGCAAACCATCTGCGGCCGGTTCAAGCACTGCGAATGACTCCACATCGGTTTGTTCCTGCAATGCATCGGTACGTCCCGGAGTGAAAGACACTTGCACCTCGTGTCCGGCATTCTTTGCAGCTAGTTCAACAGCGGCGCTACCACCTAAAACGATCAGGTCAGCCAGCGAAACTTGTTTACCACCGGGCTGGCTACCGTTGAACTCCGATTGAATACCTCCAAGCGTTTCCAACACTTTTGCTAATTCTGCAGGGTTGTTGACTTCCCAGTCCTTTTGGGGTGCCAGGCGGATGCGTGCGCCGTTTGCGCCACCGCGCTTATCAGAACCCCGGAACGTTGAAGCTGAAGCCCATGCAGTAGATACCAGCTGCGGTACCGAAAGCCCCGAAGCAAGTATCTTGCGCTTCAGCTCGGCAATATCCCCATCATTGATCAGTTCATGCGTAACGGATGGTATTGGGTCCTGCCAGATCAATTCCTCCGCAGGTACTTCCGGGCCGAGGTAACGGGCGCGCGGGCCCATATCGCGATGGGTCAGTTTGAACCAGGCACGGGCGAAAGCATCTGCAAAATGATCCGGGTTTTCATGAAAGTATCTCGAGATCTTTTCATAGGCAGGGTCAACACGCAGGGCGATATCGGTGGTAAGCATCGTTGGTGCATGGCGTTTCGACGGATCATGTGCATCAGGCACCGTATCAGCGCCAGCGCCGTCCTTTGGCTTCCATTGATGTGCACCCGCCGGGCTTTTTGCCAGCTCCCATTCGTAACCGAACAGATTTTCAAAATAATTATTGCTCCATTTTGCCGGAGTGGTGGTCCATGCGCCTTCCAGGCCGCTGGTAATGGTATCGTCCGCGTTTCCTGTGCCGAAGGAGTTTTTCCAGCCAAGGCCCTGTTCTTCCATCGTAGCAGCAGCGGGCTCTTTGCCTACATATTTGCCGGGGTCGGCCGCGCCATGGGTCTTGCCAAAGGTATGGCCGCCAGCTATCAGCGCTACGGTTTCTTCATCATTCATGGCCATACGGCCAAAGGTTTCGCGGATATCGCGTGCAGAAGCAGCCGGGTCGGGGTTTCCGTTAGGACCTTCGGGGTTTACATAGATCAACCCCATCTGCACAGCTGCAAGGGGGTTCTCCAGATCGCGATCACCGGCATAGCGGTTATCTCCCAGCCATGTACTTTCAGCGCCCCAATAAATATCTTCTAAGGGTTCCCAAACGTCCGCACGTCCGCCGGCAAAGCCAAAGGTCTTTAAACCCATCGACTCCAATGCGCAGTTGCCGGTGAGGATCATCAGGTCGGCCCAGGAGAGTTTTTTGCCATATTTCTTTTTGATCGGCCACAACAGCAAACGTGCCTTATCCAGGTTTGCATTATCGGGCCAGCTGTTCAGCGGTGCAAAACGCTGGGTACCGAAGCCAGCACCGCCGCGACCGTCAGAGATGCGGTATGTACCCGCACTGTGCCAGGCCATCCGGATAAAGAAGGGTCCGTAATGGCCATAATCAGCCGGCCACCAGTCCTGCGACGTGGTCATCAGGTCGAAGATGTCTTTTTTCACCGCACCCAGGTCAAGGCTCTTAAACTCCTCAGCATAGTTAAATGCCTCTCCCATCGGGTTTGACAGCGATGAGTTTTGACGGAGTATGTTTATTTTTAATTGGTTAGGCCACCAGTCGCGGTTCCTGGTGCCGCTGCCTGCGCTTTGTTTGAGCGCGCCACCAAGAAACGGGCACTTTGCCCCATCATTAGGAGTAGGGCCTTCAGAGATCATATTTGCCATAATTCAGTAGGTTGTTTTTGAGGATCTAATTTATGATATTATTAACGAAGATTTAGGTATCTAATTTGTCATAATTTCCAAAAAAAGAAATAGCGCCCCTCTTTTTAATTCTAATGCAATTGTGCGAAAAGGCAAAAAGACAAATAATTGATTTCCTACAAATTTATTATTTTAAACAGTAATTTTTTAAGCAACTATTAATTGTGAGTTCCCGTAAAAAGGTGTATAATTTATATATCTATTCAATGGAACGTAAATATCTTTTTGGAATTGAGGATGGCGGCAGAACCGCAGGGATGGTGAGTTATTTCTTTGTGATAGGATGGTCTATCGGGTATTTCGGCTTTCATCAACCTAATAAAAACACTTTAAGCGCCTTTCATTTAAGGCAAACCTTATTTCTTTATCTTACTTACCTGGCTATTTGGTTTGGATTGACCCTGGTTTCGCATTCTTTGATGCAACCCTCCGGTATTTTCACTATTTATATGTTAAAAATAGTGATAACGCTGGTTTTCCTTTCCTTCTGGGTAATCGGCTTAAATGCCGCCAATAATGCCGAAGAAAAGCCAATTCCCATTTTCGGCAATTTAGCCCAAAGCGTTTTTGCCTTTATTTAATGCGCTGATCTTTTCAGCATTAGCATATCAACAGGCTTATAATTGACTCCTGAAATAGTTCAATTATAAGCCTGATTCTTTTTTCATTTATTTCGTTTAGCACAGCCCTTCTACTTAGCCCGCCCTGGCTTTCCGGCACATTCCGTGTGGTTGTTTTTTAATATAACTCTCAGTAAATCAAATATTTTACAAACTAAATCATAAAACATTTGTTCCTCATTTGATCCCTTTAGACAATTCCCTGTAAGGGTGAAAACTATGCCGCTAAGACCAAAATTTCTTTTATCGCTGGTGTTGCTCCTGGCCTGTTTTAGCAACCTTTTTGCCCAGGATAGTACACTAACGGGCACTAGCATAAATTGGGACCTGGCAAAATGCATCGACTATGCAAAAAAGAACAACCTCCAGATCAACACCTACCGTTTATCGCTGTCAACCAGTCAGCAGCAATATTTACTGGCAAAAGCGGCACGCCTGCCAAACTTAAGCGGCGGCGCAACGCAAAATTTCAGCCATCAAAATACCGGCAGTTATAATGCGGCGACTGGCATAGGCGGCGGCTCTGGACTTAGCGCTTCCGGGGCGTATAGCTTAAACTCCTCAGTAACGCTGTATAACGGTAACCTCATCAATAATACCATCCTGCAGGCCAACCTTTCGGTCGAATCAGCGAATCTGAACATCATACAGCAGGAAAACGACATTACCCTGCAAATTACGCAGGCATACCTGGCTGTTTTGCTGGATAAGGAAAATATTATTTATGATACCGACCTGGTGAATACCTCTGCCGCCCAGGTAAAAGTTGAACAGCAGAAGTACGATGTTGGCGCGGTAGCCCGTTATGCGCTGATCCAGCTGCAGGCGCAGCAATCAACCGATCAGTTCACCCTGATCACTGCAAGGAATACCGAAAAAGGCGACCTGCTTACACTGAAACAATTGCTGCTTTTATCCAGCGACGTAAGTTTTGACATCATTAAGCCCGATACGATTGTGCCGATTGATACCGTTACTGCGCTTAAAACTGTTGAGCAAACAGCCCTAAAAAACCGCCCGGAAGTAAAAAGCAGCGAGTTGGGTGTGAAAATTGCGCAATATGGCGTGGATATAGCAAAGGCCGGTTACAAGCCCTTTTTATCGGCAGGAGGTGCCCTTAATACCAGCTATAGTACCGGCCAGGGGAGTTTGCCCTACCAGTTGAATAACAACTTTAACCAGGAAATAGGGCTTACGCTTTCGGTACCTATTTTTACCAGGAGGGTGGTTAAAACCCAGGTGGAGGAAGCTAAAATAAACGTCGACCAGGCCGGCCTTAACTTAAAAAATACCCGGATCACCTTATCACAATCGGTTGAGCGCGCTTACCTGAATGTAACTAACGCCAAAAGCCAGTACGATGCTGCCCTGCAGCAATATAATTTCAACAGGGAGGGTTACCGCATCGCTACCGAACAACTAAAGGTGGGCGCCATTAACACCGTGGATTATTCGGTACAAAAAAACCTTTTTATACAGGCGCAGCAGGCCTTTATACAGGCAAAATATAACGAGCTACTTACCTTAAAGATCTACGATTTTTACAGGGGAATACCTATTAAACTTTAAAACGGGCTATCATGAAACCTATAGTAAAAAAAATCCTTGTCGTTGCGGTGGTATTGATAGCCATAGTGCTGGTATGGGTCTTGTTTTTTCGCAAAAAAGAAATTCCGGCAACAGTGGTAACACAAAAACCGGTTTATGGATATATCGCCCAAAGTGTTACCGCTACCGGCAAAATTGAACCGGTTGATACCGTGACAGTGGGTACCCAGGTATCAGGCATCATCAGTTCTTTATATGTCGATTTCAATTCGAAAGTAAAAAAAGGCGAACTTTTGGCGCAACTGGACAAATCGCTATTACAGGCTACGCTTGATCAGTATAAAGGTATTTTGCAGAATGCGCAAAGCCAGTTGTTATTTGCAAAAAATAATTACAACCGGCAAAACACCCTTTTTAAGGCAGATGCGATAAGCAAAGCTGATTTTGACGCCGCCCTGAACACTTTTGACGCAGCCAGAGCAGGCGTTGCCAGTGCGCAGGCGCAGGTACGGCTGGCGCAGAAAAATTTATCCTATGCTGATATTTATTCGCCGATTGACGGGGTGATCCTGAACCGGAGTATCAGTATCGGACAAACGGTGGCGGCAAGTTTCAGCACGCCTACCCTGTTCATCATCGCCAAAGATATCACCAAAATGGAAGTGCAGGCCAATGTAGATGAAGCGGATATAGGCGATGTAAAAGCCGGTGATCGCGCATCGTTTACCGTAGATGCTTTTATTAACGACCAGTTTGGCGGAAAGGTAACAGAAATACGCCTGCACCCTACGGTATCAGCAAATGTTGTTAACTATACCACCATTATCAACGCGCCGAATGATGATATGAAACTAAAACCGGGGATGACGGCCAATATCATCATCTATACAAAAGAAGTTAACAATGCCTTGCTCATCCCCTCAAAGGCGCTTGCTTTTGCCCCGGACTCTTCATTGATGGCGAACTACCAGATCGAAGGGCGCGTTAGCAAAAAAAGCAAACGCAAGGCAGCCGGCGCTGCCGGAACCAATACCGCCAGCCAGGTTTCGCATACCGCCAAAAGCCGGAGCGATACGTCAGGCGTAGTTAAACAAAAAGCATTGGTGTGGATATTGCAGGGAACCAAACTGGTACAAAAAAGAATAGAGATAGGCTTGAACGACAATACTTCAGTTGAAGTATTGTCCGGCATAACAGAAAACGATCTGGTGGCCGTCGGCATTGCGGGAGGGACAAAAGGTTCGGGAGCGGCATCGGTTGGCGGCAGCCCGTTCATGCCAAAACGACCTGCAGGGGGCGGCAGAACACGATGAGCAAAAAGATATTAGAAATAAAGGACCTGAAACGCGATTTCATAATGGGCAGCGAAACTGTACATGCCCTGCGGGGTATTACATTCGATGTGCAGGCCGGCGAATTTGTAACCATTATGGGCAGCAGCGGATCGGGCAAAACAACTTTATTGAATATTTTAGGCTGTTTGGATAAGCCTTCTATCGGCGATTATTTTTTGGATGGCGTGGATGTTAAAAGTCTATCGCGTGATGAACTGGCCCAGTTGCGCAATCATAAAATTGGTTTTGTTTTTCAATCATATAATCTGTTACCGCGTACTACCGCGCTTGAAAATGTGGAGCTTCCGCTACTGTACAACAAAGACATAAGTGCAGTGGAGCGCCGCGAAAGGGCCATGCATGCCCTGGAATCGGTAAAGCTTGCGGAAAGGATGGATCATGCCCCCAGCCAGCTATCAGGCGGACAGCAACAGCGTGTCGCCATAGCACGTGCATTGGTTAACGAGCCGGTAATGATACTTGCAGACGAAGCCACCGGCAACCTTGACAGCCGTACCTCCTACGAGATAATGGCGCTGATGCAGGAACTAAACGGGCACCAGGGTAAAACGATTGTATTTGTAACGCATGAACCCGATATAGCCTCGTTCAGCAGCCGCACCATACAGTTGCGCGATGGCCGGATACAAAAAGATTTTAAAATTGCAGATAAACGTTCGGCAGTAGAGGTGCTGAAAAATTTGCCGCATACAGATGACTATTAATTAGTGAATTAGTGAGGGAGTGCATTAGTGAATGGTTGCATTTATCGAACCTCCCCAATGACTCAATGACATAATGACCCAATGACCCCAATAGGATGAGTTTAATTAACCTGATACGGATTGCTTTAAAGGCGCTGCAGCGAAACAAGCTGAGAGCCTTGTTAACTATGCTCGGTATTATTATCGGGGTGGCTTCCGTTATTGCGATGGTAGCTATCGGGCAGGGGTCAAAACAAAGCATCCACGACCAATTGTCGAACATGGGGACCAATATGATCACCGTACAGGCAGCAAGCAATTTAAATGGCGGCGTAAAAATAGCAGGCAGCAGCTTCCAAACACTTACCATTAAAGACATTGTCGCACTAAGGGCTAACCCAACTTATATTACAGAAGTTTCTCCCTCAGTTTCGGCCAAAGGGCAGGCCATTAACGGCGCCCTTAACTGGCCTACCTCCATGGCCGGTGTAGCGCCCGAATACCTCGACATCCGTAAATTAACAGTGCGGGATGGGATCGCCTTTAGCAATAATGATGTATTAACGTCGGCCAAAGTCTGTTTAATAGGGCAAACGGTTATTGATAATCTTTTCCCTACCGGAGAAAACCCCATCGGCAAGGTGATCCGTTTTGGGAATATCCCATTCCAGATCATCGGTGTTTTAAGCCCAAAAGGTTTCAACGCATTCGGGCAGGACCAGGACGATATTTTAATTGCACCCTATACCTCGGTACAAAAGCGTATCCTGGCCACTATCTACTACCAAAATATTTATGCATCGGCAGCGGATGAATCGGTAACCGATTCGGCCGTTACAGAAATAACCAAAGTACTTCGTGCCTCTCATCGCTTAACTAATGCGGAAGACAATGATTTTAATGTCCGTACCCAACAGGAACTGATCGCTACGCTCAGCTCCACCAGCGGACTGCTTACCGTTTTATTAACCGTTATTGCTGGCATCTCTTTAGTGATCGGCGGCATCGGTATCATGAATATCATGTATGTATCGGTGACAGAGCGCACCCGCGAGATCGGCTTACGCATGTCCATCGGCGCCCGGGGGAAGGATATATTGCTGCAGTTTTTGATGGAAGCTATTTTGATCAGTTTAACCGGCGGGGTAATAGGTGTGCTGCTGGGCTTTCTGTCTACCTGGCTGGTAACCCTGTTACTCAAATGGCCAACCGTAGTTTCCAACTCCTCGGTATTGTTATCCTTTGTAGTATGCGCACTTACCGGCATTTTCTTTGGCTATTATCCTGCGCAAAAAGCTTCCAGGCTTGATCCGATCGAGGCTTTGAGGTATGAGTAGGGGAATTTCGGAAGTCGGAATTTCGATTTCGGATTTATTTGAATGCGGATTGCGGAATTTTTTGCTGATTTTACCGCCTGATATTTGTCCGAATATTTATTTGTCTGATTTTTTGCGGCGATGGCATTCGTTGTAGTTCCTACAAACGTGTAGAGGCTGTATCATAAGTAGAACAAAGACGGATTATACAAAATTATATTTTTCGCTATAAAAACTCTGTGCCTCTCTGCGCCTTCTTTGAGTACTCTGTGGTAAAATTTAACCACAGAGATCACGGAGACGAGAACGCAAAGATCGCAGAGGCAAATATTATTTGGTAACCTTTTGA
>NZ_CAIWNH010000328.1 GCF_903913935.1 uncultured Mucilaginibacter sp. | reverse complement strand
TCACAGCACTTTGATTAGTTGAATAATATTTTAACCCGATAATGTCGTTGGGGATGGTTTTACTATTCCATTCATGATGGATACTCAATGCTGCCCCAACCGCTGAAGCCTGCGCCATTGAGGCGGCAAATACCTCCATTTGCGGGAATGCTGCAGCTAATAAATTCATATAAATACTATTTTTACTAAAACCACCGTCCACAAAGATTCTTTTTACCGCTGAGTTTTTTAATACAAGGTTGGTGGATAATGCCTGTAATTGCACCATATCAATCATTAACTGGTGGTAAGCTTCCAGATCGTTTTTAAAATAGGAAAGATCCCGCATCTTAAAAACAGATTCTTTACTAATGGTGTCGCTATTTTGAAACACTACCGGCCTTGTTTTGATATGTTTAATTATTTCCGGGTTAAAGTTAATACTTCGGTACTTAATTTCATCTTCATTAAAATGTTCTGCAATACGTTTTACCATTTGCTCGTATTCAAAGCCTGAAAATAGCCTGGATGCCTTAACCGGCTTGCCCTGGAATTGTAGATAGCTTAAACAATCGTTTTTAAGCTCTCCGGCCGTCAATGGTGAATTGTTAAACGGATTCAGGCTGATACACCAGGTTCCCGTTGAAATTAACACAAATGGTTCATGGAAATTAATCAGGTAGGGTATAAGCGCCGCCGAACTATCATGAAGGCCTATGCCTACTTTGTAATTATTGCCGGGGAAAAGCGCCGGCGAAACTGCATCAGACGCAACGATTGGTGCAAGTTTCGTAGAAATATGCTCATGCTGCACCCATTCGTGGTACCCGTTTTTCTGAAAGTCCCATAATCCGGTATGGCAACCTATGCTCGTCAGGTCAGAATACGCATTGCCGGTAAGTGAAAAACTTAGATATTGCGGTAAATGCAGGGCGTATTTTACTTTACTAAACAGGTCGGGTTTTTCTCGCTTCAGCCGGTACATCTGTAGGCCGGAGTTTAAACTGCCTAACACAGGTGAAGCCGTTTCAAGGCTGAATTTATCCGGACCACCATAGGCCTTGTAAAATTTATTACTTAGCTCTTCAGGGTAGGGTTTTAGGTAATTATACAAAGGCGTTAAAGTTCGCCCATCTTCATCAATATAAACAAGACTTGCGCCATAAGCCGAAAAGTTGACTGCTTTTACGCGGAATTCTTTCATCTGGAAAACCTCACTCAATGAGTCGAATACAGACAGGCGCAAGATTTCCTGGTTCTCGCAAGGGAAACCATCTTCATCAACTGTCTCAATAAAACGCGCCGACTTTTCAAAAACGATCTCGTAATTTTCGTTGAACAGGAATAGTTTTTTATTGGTTTTTCCAACATCAAATATGGCTATAACCGGAATCGCACTCATCTTTTTCAATAATTTACAAACCGGTTGCCACCGTTTTCGTCCCGCGTTCCTTAATCAAATTAGCCCTTACGTTCAAACTTCTGTATGTTCCCATAGGATCTAGTGCGCCTCCTGCAAGCAGAGTTGCTTCGGAAATAAGGGGCCTTACATCTGTCCGGTAGGCAGCTTGCAGTATTTCCTGTGCTGTGGTTACGTCATTGTTGTTTTGTGCAGTTACCAATGCATTTTTATCAACCAATAGTGCCTGCGCGTACGCTATTTTTATGGCCTGTACCGATTGTAAAAGATCTTCGATCGGGTCTTTAACGTTGTGTGAAGCATCAATCATCCATCCGATGTCGGTAGCGTGGTTCATTTTGCGTGCATCCATGCCTTCTACCAATTCATTAAATATTAAAAACAATTGGTAAGGATTGATACTTCCTACGGTTAAATCATCGTCACCATATTTGGAATCGTTAAAATGAAAACCAGCCAGCTTGCCTTCCATCAGCAATATGGATACGATCTGCTCTATGTTGGTGCCCTGCAAGTGATGGCCAAGGTCAACCAGGGTGCTTGCCTTTGCGCCTAATTTAGAAGCCAGCAAATAGGATTGCCCCCAATCGCCGATGGTGGTAGAATAGAAGTTGGGTTCATAGGGTTTGTATTCAATCCACATTTTCCAGTCGTCCGGCAGGGCATCGTATATTTCCTGCAGACTTTCATGTGTGTTTTGGAAGGCCTTGCGGAAATTTAGCTGCCCTGGGAAATTTGAACCATCAGACAACCAAACCGACAATGCTTTTGAGTCAAGCTGAACCCCGTATTTAATTACTTCGATATTGTGTTCGATAGCTTGTTTGCGCACCGCTTTATCCACATGATGCAATGAACCATATTTATAGCTGAGTTTTTGATTGGGCTGATCCTGAAAAGTATTGGAATTAACCGCGTCAAAATGCAACCCAACTTGTGAAGCTAAAGCCTTAATCGAAGCGGCATTTTCAGGAATATCCCATGGAATATGCAGCGAAATAGAATTGCTCGACCTGTTTAAGGCATGAATAACACCCACATCCTCAATTTTTTCTTCCAGGTTTCTGGGTTCGCCGCCACCCGAAAAGCGCCCGAAACGGGTGCCACCTGTGCCTAATGCCCAGCTGGGTATGGCGATATTAAACGCGCCCAGTTTTTGCAGCACCGTATCCAAATTGGCAACATCTGCGGCCACAACTTCAAACCGGCGCTTGTGCGTTGTTAAATCCTTCTGGTTGATCTCGTCTATTTTATATTTTTCTATCTGCATAATTGGTTTATTGGTAGTCAGGGTAAATAAAAAACTTCTTTCAACGGTTGGCTTATGGGCGAATGATCAGGATAGGTTACCATGATATCGCTCATATAGGCCCACCATTTTTGCATAATGGACTGAGCAGGTAAACTATCCAGTTGAGTTGTGTCTTCAGCTTTTAAAAATCCAAAGAGACTGTTGGTTTCCGGGTCTAAAAAGATCGAATATTCATAAATGCCTGCCTGTTTTAACAACGCAGTTAACTCCGGCCAAATTTCATCATGACGTTTTTGATATTCAACCTCATTCCCGGGTAGTAACCTCATTTTAAATGCTACGCGATCCATATTTAAAAGTTCTAAACTATCTCACAAAGCCAGCCGATACGCCGCCGTCAACATTGATTACATTTCCGGTTGATTTATTCAGTAAACCGCCGGTTAAGGCAAAGCAGGCGTTGGCTATATCTTCAGGTAAAATAACTTCGTTTAGCAATGTACGTTTTGCATAATAGGCAGGCAATTCTGCTACGGTTATGCCATAGGCTTTTGCCCTTCCTTCGGCCCAGCCGCCTGCCCAGATATTACTGTCGCTGATCACGGCATCGGGGTTGATTACATTTACTCTGATCTTATCCGCTCCTAATTCGGCTGCATTCAGCCGGCTTAAATGCAGTTGTGCGGCTTTCGCACTGCCATAGCCTGCATTGTTGGGGCCGCTTACCAATGCGTTTTTGCTAACGATGTTGATGATGTCGCCGCCGATATCCTGCTTCTTCATCACCGCAACAGCTGCCTGTGTAACCAGGAACTGGCCTTTTACCAATACATCATACAACAAATCCCAATCCTTTTCCGTGTGATCGGCAATTGACTTGGAGATGGATAAGCCCGCATTGTTCACTATCAGGTCAACTCCGCCGAAGGCTAAAATAGCGGCTGCAATAGCTTCCTGGATCTGGCTGCCATTGGTAACATCTAATATAGCGGTAGTATAGGCGTCCTTGCCGAACTTCTTTTTGAATTCTTCGCCCGCTGCCTCCAAACGTTCAGTATTCATGTCATTTAAGACTACAACAGCGCCTTCTTCAACTAATTTTTTGGCGATGGCTTTCCCGATTCCCCCTGCGCTGCCGGTTATTAAGGCAATTCTTCCGGAAAGCGCTTTTGGTTTTGGCATGCGTTGCAATTTTGCTTCTTCCAGCAGCCAGTACTCAATATCAAAGGCTTCCTGGCGCGGCAGCGATGTGTATTCGCTGATCGCCTCGGCGCCTTTCATTACGTTGATGGCATTGATATAAAATTCCGCGGCCACACGGGCTGTTTGCTTGTCTTTGGCGAAGGTAAACATGCCTATACCGGGGTATAAAATAACTACCGGGTTTGCATCGCGAATTGCAGGACTGTTGGCATGTTTGCAGGTGTTGTAGTATTCGCTGTACATTTTTCGGTAATCCTCAAATGCGGGCGCTAATTTTTCTTTTAACGCTGTTACATCGGAGAGGTCGTCACCGGCTTTAAGCGATAAAACCAGCGGACTGATCTTGGTACGTAAAAAGTGATCCGGGCAACTGGTGCCCATAGGTGCAAGGCGTTGCAGGTCGTTTGAGTTGATGTATTCCAAAACGCGCGGATCATCGGTAAAGTGACCGATCATTTTTGTTTTTGAGGAGCAAAACCCGCGTAATACCGGTGCAAGCGCTACCGCTTGTTTTTTGCGTTCAACCTCGTTGAGGCTTTGGATTTTTGTGCCGCCAAATACCGGCCCCTTTTTGCCGTAGTTTTGTTCAAGGTATTCGGCACACTTTTCTATAACTTCAAGGGTGTTGATGTAGCTTTCATAAGCAGTATCTCCCCATGTAAATAAACCATGCGAACCGAGCATGATCCCGCGAATCCCCGGGTTGGTATCAAGGCACTCCCTTAATTGTAAACCAAGGTCAAATCCAGGACGTTGCCAGTCAACCCAGCCAATCGCCCCGTCAAAAAGATCATGTGTAATTTGCTTACCATCTTTTGCTGCCGCGATAGCAATAGCCGCGTCGGGGTGCAAATGGTCGATATGTTTAAAAGGTAAAAAGCCATGCAGCGGCGTATCAATTGATGGCGCTTTTGAATTCAGGTCGAATATGCTGTGGTTAAATAATTCCACCATTTCATCCTCAAATTCTATTCCGCGGTAAACGTTTTTCAGACTTCTCAGTCTATCCACATATAAAGCCGCAAGCCCGCTTTTTTTCAAAGTGCCGATATCACCGCCTGAGCCCTTTATCCACATTACTTCAACTTCTTTCCCTGTTAACGGGTCTTTATCCATTACCTTGCATGAGGTGTTTCCGCCGCCGTAATTGGTTAAACGAAGATCTGCTCCCAATAAATTGGAGCGGTAGATCAGCAATCCCACTTCGTCACCCGCTAATTCCGCAGCTTTGGCATCGTCCCATAAATAACTTACGTGTTTATATTGTGTTGTATTGGCAGACATGATATGAATTTTTGATTTATTACTTATTACTTGTTTTAACTTGAGCGACCTCGTCGCCTTTTATTGAATTTCCTTTTCCTACAATGATCACTGATAGTATAATAACGGCGATTCCCGTAATTACTGTTGCGAGCGCTTTTTTACTTACGCCTTTCCATTCGTTTAGTATCAACCCCCACATATTCGCTATCAGTATAATAAAGGCCATGTGCAAAATCCACGAACTGGCGCCATTGCCCAGCCTGCTTTCGCCCATACCATAAAAAAAGAATTGCAGGAACCATGTTGTACCAGCCAATGCCGAAAAGATATAGTTTTTCAAGAGTGGCGTTTTTGGATCGGTATAATTACCAAATGTTTTGTTGCGGGCATTCAGGATCATACACCAGATAAAATTGGTAGTGAGCCCGCCCCATAAAATAACCACATAGGTTACGTTGTTTTGATAGAGAAAATTCCCCTGGCCATGGTGTGCCGCCATCCAAACCGTATTTGCAGTGTCGGCCATTGTTTTACCGGCTTCGATACCGAAATTAAAACAGGCGCTCAATACCCCCGACACAATAGCCACAAAAATACCCAGGCCAAACCGGTAATCCTTATTGTCTTCAACGTCAGCTTTACCTGCGGCGAGTTCTTTTTCTTTCATCGTCCCGGCTTTGCCGCAAATAATTATTCCTATTACACAAACGGAAATCCCTATCAGCACTAATTGCCCCC
>NZ_CAIWNH010000327.1 GCF_903913935.1 uncultured Mucilaginibacter sp. | reverse complement strand
TTAATAGGGCCGGGGTGCATTACGATGATCTCTTTGTCAAGTGAGTCCAGTATCTGCTTATTCAAGCCGTAAAGCATGGTATACTCCCTAAGGGATGGAAAGTATTTAATATCCTGCCGTTCCAGTTGTATGCGGAGCATATTGGCTACATCGCACCAGTTAAGGGCCTTCACCAGGTTATGTTCCACCTTTACGCCCAATGAGCCGATATATTTAGGGATCAGCGTAGTGGGGCCGCAAACCATCACCTCGGCGCCAAGTTGTTTAAGGCATAATATATTTGACAGCGCCACACGTGAATGCAGGATATCACCCACGATCACCACTTTTTTGCCTGCCACATCGCCCAATTTTTCGCGGATTGAAAATGCATCCAGCAAAGCCTGGGTAGGGTGCTCGTGCGCGCCGTCGCCGGCGTTAACGATCTGGGCCTTCACGTGTTTTGAAAGGAAGATGCCTGCACCTGCGTATGGATGGCGCATTACCACCATATCTACCTTCATGGCGAGGATATTGTTTACGGTATCAATTAATGTTTCGCCTTTGCTTACTGAGGAGGAAGAGGCAGCGAAATTGATGGTATCAGCCGATAAACGGCGTTCAGCCAGCTCAAATGACAGGCGGGTACGCGTTGAATTTTCAAAAAATATATTGGCTATCGTGACATCTCGCAGCGACGGGACTTTTTTAATGGGCCTGTTTAATACCGTTTTAAAATTATCGGCGGTTTCAAATATCAGTTGAATATCTGCCGCGTTTAAGTCTTTGATGCCTAAGAGATGTCGTGTTGAGAGTCCTGCCATTTTTTTATTTCGGAATTCGGATGTTCGATTTCGGATTTAATTTCCAAGCGCGCATGCCCGATTTTTAATTTATGATTTTATATAGTTTTATGCTGATTTGCCTGCCAATTTAGCCTTATAAAATTCCGAAATCGAAATTCCGAAATCCGAAATAAGACTACTTCGTTTCAGATAGCAATACAATCTTATCTTCCCCATCCGTCTCTTTCCAGCTTACCACCACTTTTTGCGATGCGATGGAGTCAACTTCAATCCCCACATAATCTGCCGATACCGGGATATGCCTGGAATAACGGCGGTCGACCAGCGTAAGTAACTCTATTTTTTCAGGTCGGCCAAAAGCCTGCAGTGCATCCATGGCTGCACGGATGGTGCGGCCGGTCCAAAGCACATCATCCATCATGATGACTTTTTTGCCTTCGATAATAAAATCAATTTTTGTTTGATTGGGCACCAGTTGCGATTCGCGGCGGCGGAAATCATCCCGGTAGAAGGTAATATCAAGATCGCCCTGAAGGATCGTTTTGCCGGGTAATATTTTGCGCAGTTCTTCGGCTATGCGTTTGGCCAGGTAAATGCCCCTTGGCTGTATACCAATAAGCACCGATTCTGAAAAATCATTATGATTCTCGATCAACTGACGACATAAACGCTGTAATGTAATTTGAAATTTTTGACCGTCGAGCAGTGTTGGGTTTTGCATCGTATGGGTGGATTTGGGCAAAGGTAATAATTTTATTTAAGTCCGAAAGTCAGTAAAGTCCGAAAGTCGGCGAGAAAAATCAAACATATTTTATAAATAATCTGTCTAATTAAATGGAGCAGCTTTAATAAATCAAATAATAGTCTTTTTGATCGCCGATCAGTGCATTTTCGATCCAATGCGAAAACGAATCATAGGCGTTAGTCCATGGACAATTTATATCAACCTGTTTTCCCTGCCAAACAAGATGTACCAAATAAACTTTCAAATCAGAATTATCCAGAAACAAACAATCGTCACAGTCATGTCTGCGTAAAATCAATTCAAGGTTTGGGGTTTTGTCAAATAAAATGTGTCCGTAAGCCAATTCAGTTTTCAGTTGTTTCAACAGGCCTGTCTTCTCATCCTGGCTTGCTATTTTCCATGGGTTGAGGCTTATAAAGTCACTGGGAATTTTGTCAGTGAGCCAAACATTGTCACTTGTTTTAAAGAATTTTGATCCCTCTTGGGACAAACCTTCAGCGTCAATTTCAATTATAATGGGTTTACCGTGCCTTTTTCCTACCTCAATCGCCATTTCCATAGTTTCTGAACAATGAACGAATTGGCGTTGCATTGGAAGTATTCCCATTTTAACAATGCTGCTTATTTTTTTGGTGCTGGTTCCGTGATAAAGTAATTTTGGCGGTGTTACACTTTGGCCCGATAAAACAATTGGTATTGAATGAC
This sequence comes from uncultured Mucilaginibacter sp., assembly GCF_903913935.1. Lineage (GTDB taxonomy): Bacteria > Bacteroidota > Bacteroidia > Sphingobacteriales > Sphingobacteriaceae > Mucilaginibacter. The sequence continues at coordinate 12,733 of NZ_CAIWNH010000327.1, read as the reverse complement.
CATGGGTTGCCCTGATTTTGGATTCATCTTCATTAAATTCCCATCTTATTTTATCAAATGAATGATTTAATGAACGAATATCATTAAGATCGAGCTTTTGACCTTTTAGATTTAGGGATTTCAATAGGTCTTCGGTGGAAACCCAACCAAATTCATCCGCAATTAAATCGCCGTCATTGGGATTGTGGCGCAGCCAATAACTAATAAGCTTGCTGGTGTCTTTTTGGTCAAACATTTGTTAAAATTAGCTAAAAATTCCCTTTCGTTAACTCTTCAAGCACCTGAATCGCTTTTTCAGCATCCTGCTTCGCTACAAAAATATTATCGTGATAATAAGCAGCCACCACATTACAACTTATCCCTGCTTTTGCCAAAGCATTTGAAAATGCAGCGGTGAGTCCAACCGCTTCAAGGGAAGAATGGACGGTTAACGTTATCCATGCTGCGATATAGCTATACTTTAAGTGTAAACTATCTGCAATATTTTTATCCAGGATGACCGTCAGCCCTTCTTTTTCTTTAAAAGAACCAATGATTAGGGATGGATCGATGATTTGCGCGGCGGGCATCAAACAAAAAACGTAGTCACCATCATTTAGGGTGGGGTGCATGGTTTTTAACAGTTCATTGAGGTTGGTTTCGCCGGCCATATCGTTCGATTATAAAAAAAGCCCTTCCGGATTGTTCCGGAAGGGCTTAAAGGAAAATTTATTTAAAGCTTATTGAGCTTCTTCTTCAGATGCTGGTTTTTTTACAGCCTTGCGGGCTTTATTTTCAGCGCCTTCCATTTGCTCTTTTAACTGTGCCAATACGCTCAGATCGCCTAAAGTTGATTTTTCAACCGACTCTTTAACTTTCTTCACTGCATTGCTGGCAGATTTTGCTTCCTTTTTACGGGTTTCAAATTCCTGAACCCTTGCTTCTGCACGGGCTTCTTCCCAGATGCGTGAATGAGAGATAACGATACGTTTGTTTTCCTTGTTAAATTCAATGATCTTGAACTCAGCAGCTTCTTCAGCTTTTAAGCTCTTGCCATCTTCTTTAACCAGGTGTTTGGTTGGGCAGAAGCCTTCAACACCATAAGGTAAAGCAACAATAGCGCCTTTATCAGTTACTTTGATAACGGTACCTTCATGGATCGAGTCGATAGTGAAGATGGTTTCAAAAGTATCCCAAGGGTTTTCTTCCAGTTGTTTGTGACCTAAGCTTAATTTGCGGTTGTCAACATCAAGATCTAATACTGACACATCCAGTTTTTCACCAACTTTAGTGAATTCATTTGGATGGTTGATCTTTTTAGACCATGAAAGGTCGCTGATGTGGATCAGGCCGTCAATGCCGTCTTCCAATTCAACAAACACACCAAAGTTGGTCATGTTTTTAACGGTAGCGATGTGCTGAGTGCCTACGGCATATTTTTCAGCAGCATGCTGCCATGGATCAGGCGTTAATTGTTTAATGCCTAATGACATTTTGCGTTCGTCGCGATCTAATGTCAATACCTGTGCTTCAACTTCGTCACTAACTTTCAGGAATTCCTGAGGGTTGCGAAGATTTTGAGACCATGACATTTCAGAAACGTGGATCAAACCTTCAACACCAGGGATGATTTCAAGGAATGCACCATAATCGGCAACAGTAACAATTTTACCCTTAACATGTGATCCCACCTGAATTTCTTCAGAAAGGCTTTGCCAAGGATGAGGAGTTAATTGTTTTAAGCCTAAAGCGATACGTTTTTTCTCATCATCAAAGTCAAGCACAACAACGTTGATCTTTTGATCCAATGATAAAATTTCGCGCGGATGCTCAATACGGCCCCATGAAATATCAGTGATGTGTAGTAAACCGTCAACACCGCCAAGGTCGATGAATACACCGAAGTCGGTAATGTTTTTAACGGTACCTTCCAGAATCTGGCCTTTTTCAAGTTTGGCAACAATTTCTGTTTTTTGGTTTTCCAAATCGTCTTCGATCAGCACTTTGTGCGATACCACTACGTTTTTAAACTCGTGGTTGATCTTAACAACTTTGAATTCCATTGTTTTGCCCACATAAACGTCATAATCCCTGATAGGTTTAATGTCGATTTGTGAACCTGGTAAAAAGGCTTCAACGCCCATTATGTCTACAATCAGACCACCTTTAGTCCTGCTCTTAACAAAACCAGTGATGATCTCATCATTGTCGAGTGCAGAATTAATACGTTCCCATGATTTTTGAGTTTTAGCGCGTTTGCGTGATAATACTAACTGACCGTTAGCATCTTCCTGCGATTCAACGTAAACCTCAACTGTGTCACCGATCTTCAGATCAGGTGTATCACGGAACTCAGAAACTGATACCAAACCGTCAGATTTAAATCCGATGTTCAATACCACATCTTTGTTATTTACATTTACAACAGTACCGGTGATGATCTCGCCTTTTGTGATAGAACTGAAAGTTCCGTCGTACATTTTTTCAAGTTTCTCGCGGTCTGAGTCGCTGTAATTGCCGAATTTTTTTTCATCGGCGTCCCAATCAAAGTCAACATTTGAAGATGTAACATTTGATTTGATCTCTTCGATCGAAATTGAATCAGCCTCTGATTCAATAGTTTCCTTTTCCTGAGTAGCTGTAACTACGTCGAGTTCAGCTTCCTTAGCTTTAAGTTCTTTTTCTGCTTCCTGTTTTTTTGCCATTAAATAAATTTTCTCCTTTTCCCAATTTTCTAATTGGGACTGCAAAGGTAGAGATATAATTTTGTTTGATAAAAATTTATTTGAAGTAAAAAAGGGATATTTGATTGATTTTGACCAGCTTTTCAACTTTTTTCGCTGTTTTTCAAGAGTGAAACAGCGAAAACCATTGAAATTATACCCGGTGTAGTGGATTTTAATTTAATTACGTCATCGTAAATAGCACCAGGCGGTTAATAAGAAAAACTCATTTTGTTCTCTATTTCTTCAAAAATAGACATAAAATCATCCAATAAACTTTCACGATAAGTGGTCAAAACATCGTTCATCGCTGCTTCCTGGCCTGGCGTAAACGGGTCTTTCCAGATCCGCATGCAGATCCTTTTTAAGGCATAGGCTATTTCCCTGGTATCGGCATAGCTGTATACGTATTTGCTTTTTTTAAAATCGGCATAAAATTTAAAAAAGATGGCTGTGTTTTTTAAACCTGACGATCTTAGAAATTCATCAACAATGGGTGTTTTGCAGCCGTCAAGATGATCATAAAAGCCATCTACCGTAACTTTTTTTGTAGTAAGCAGCAAGTTGTCCAGGATTAGTTCGAGCGCGATATGGCCTAAAAAGAACGGTTTGACCGGCGAGCCAACCATCGCTGGAAGCAGTTGTATTTTTAACTGGTGCGAGTGGGTTAAAAAAAAATCGGACGAATGAAAAAAGCGATCCACCAGCAAGTGTTTGTTCCAGCCGTTGATGATAGAATTTACGTCATGATCCTGGTGGCTAAGTTTTTCGGGATGAATGATCACCGTTTTGTCGGCATTTTTTAACAGATCGGGCATAACAGTACCTAACACCATGTAGCAGTTGGCAGTATCCCGGTCGAAATAAAAGTGCGACAAAAAATTCATAAGCCTTTTTTGCAAAATAGTAAATATTTAGGATTTCACCGATTATTTAAAAATGATTTCACCGATTTTATTTGGAGATTACACTGATTTGATGTAGGGATTACACCAATTTTATTTGGGGATTACACCGATTTTAAATAATGATTTCAGTGATTATTCTCATCGCAGTTTCTAAATCACAGTTTAATGATTAATTAGTGTTAGCGGTATTTTATAATCCTTGTGTATTGAAATCGGCGAAATCATGCGATAATCGGTGTAATCGTATATTAATATTCTTTTATCTTTGGCGTCCCGGTAGCTATCGGGATACGAAAATATATTTATATGAACTTTGTTGAAGAATTACGTTGGAGGGGTATACTGCATGATATTATGCCCGGTACTGAAGAGCTGCTGAATAAGGGTATGGTTTCGGGCTATATCGGTTTTGACCCTACTGCCGATTCGCTGCATGTAGGTAGCCTGGCGCAGATCATGACGCTGATCCACTTTCAGCTGGCAGGGCATAAGCCATTCGCGCTGGTTGGCGGCGCTACCGGTATGGTGGGCGATCCGTCAGGAAAATCTGCTGAGCGTAACTTACTATCTGAAGAAGCATTGCAGCATAACCTGGCGGGGATTAAAGGACAGCTGGAGAAGTTTTTGAACTTTGATTGTGGCGCCAATAGTGCCCAAATGGTAAATAACTACGATTGGTTTAAGGGTTTTACCTTCCTGAATTTTATACGCGATGTAGGTAAGCACATTACCGTTAATTATATGATGGCCAAAGATTCGGTGAAGAACCGCATCAATGGTGATACAGGTATGTCGTTCACCGAATTTACTTACCAATTGGTACAGGGGTATGATTTTTACTATTTATGGAAAAACCATAACTGCGCCCTGCAAATGGGCGGCAGCGACCAGTGGGGCAATATTGTTACCGGTACCGAACTGATCCGCCGCAAAGATGCCGGCGAAGCTTTTGCGTTAACCACCCAGCTGATCAAAAAATCAGACGGCAGCAAGTTTGGTAAAACCGAAGGCGGTAATATCTGGCTGGATGCTGAAAAGACATCGCCTTATAAATTTTACCAGTTTTGGTTGAATACCAGTGATGATGATGCCAAAACCTATATCAGGATTTTTACATTATTTAATAAGGAAACCATAGAGGGCCTTGAGGCTGAACAGGATGCAGCACCGCATTTGCGTACCCTGCAAAAAGCTTTAGCAAAAGATATCACTATTCGGGTACACGGCGAAGCTGAATATGAAAAAGCCATTAAGTCTTCCGAGTTTTTATTTGGCAATACAGGTATTGAGTTTTTAAATGAATTGAGCGATGCAGAAGTGCTTGCGTTATTTGATGGGGTGCCTAATCATACTGTTAAATTGGCTAACCTGGAAGAAGGTATTAACATAGCGGATCTTTTAGCAGTGCATACCACGGTATTTGCATCAAAAGGCGAGGCTAAAAAGATGATACAGGCTGGTGGCGCATCTATCAATAAGATTAAAATTGCTACTGTAGACGATATTTATAATACAGCTACATTGATAAACGGCAAGTACATGGTAGCGCAAAAAGGTAAGAAAAACTACTTTTTAATTATTGCGGAATAATTTGCAAATACGACAAATAGTATTTATTATTGTATAAATGTCGTATAAAAAAGCAAATACCAAAAACATAGTGAATGAACCAATGGTAGCTTATGTTACTGCTGGTTCTTCAAATCCGTTTTACAATTTATTAGGCGGCAATAGCGTAAGCCTTACTAATGATCTGGATATCATTAAGCTTGCGCGGCAGGGTTTCTCTAAGCAGGTATTAATGTCGCTTGCTAAAAAAATATCATTAAACCTGCAGGAGTTAGCTTATATCCTCCATATTTCTGAGCGCACTTTGCAGCGTTATGATGATAATGAAATTATAAAAACTGAGTACGCCGAAAAGGCAGTTGAGCTTGCCCGCCTGTATACCCGCGGCGAAGAAGTATTCGGCTCCATTGATAAGTTTAAGCTATGGATAAAGGCGCCCAGCCTTGTTTTTAATGGCGAAGCCCCTGTTGCTATGCTTGATACCTCTGCCGGTTTTGATATGGTTTTCAAGGAGCTTGGCCGTATTGAGCACGGTATTTTTGCCTGATGGTACTTTACCGCATCACCAAATGTAATTATGGCACTGACCTTAGCGGTACCGGCGCACGTTTATATGGCGGCCGCTGGAACAGCGAAGGGAAAGCTGCCCTTTACCTCGCATCGTCACGCTCCCTTGCTGTATTAGAAGTTTTGGTTCACCTGCCGCCCTTAATGATCCCCGAAGGTTATTGCCTGGTGGAAATAGAAGTGCCGGATAACAGCGTAAAACACATTAGCATCGACGAACTCCCGGATAACTGGAAGGATGTTGCCGGCCCGGTGGCACTAAAACGCATCGGCGACGAGTTTTTGAAAGACCAGCAGTATTTATTGATGAAAATGCCATCCTCCATTGTAGCCATGGAGCATAATTACCTGCTTAACCCGCAGCATTCCGCTATGAAAAAAGTGAAGATATTAAAGTCGGAGCCGTTTGACTTTGATGGAAGGCTGGTTTAGGGGGGAGTCATTAGGTCATTGGGTCATTATGTCATTTGACTATCTGTTCAACCAATCCAATGACTTAATGACCCAATGACTCAATGACATTCCTTACAAGTCGCTCAACAAATCGAGTTTTTTGTGATTGTACTCTTCCTGCGAAATGAGGCCGTTATCAAACAGCATCTTTAATTTTTTCAATTTTTCTGTTAACTCATCTGGTTTTGGTGCTTCCTGTACCACTGGTGCAGGGATATGTACTGGTACAGGCTCTGGTGCCGGAACAACGGGTGCTATTGGTTGTTGGGTGATGGCACGTGCAGCGTTGTCGAACTGTACGGAGCCTGACTCTGCGCGTTTTTCTTCCAGGTCGCGTAAGCGGCGGGCTTCACGTTCAGCTTCTTTGCGTTCCTGAGCGTATTGGTATAGTTTACGGGCCTGTACTTTGGGCAGGTAATCAACCCCCATTTCGGCGCCGTTGGTGGTGCGTACGCTGAATATAGCGCCTATGATCTCTTCCTTAGTGAAAACATCAATGATATCTTTCCAAACAAAATCAACAAATTTTAAAGTGAGGCCTAAATTGCCGGGTGTGAAAATTAAGATACGTTTGTTGGTTAAAGCCACACAATCCGGAAATAAGTTAACGATGGGTTTTTTTTGTACCGCTATGTATATGATCTCTTCGCCTGTAGTTAGCAGGTCGTTAAGGCGCGAATAAACTTTTTCAACTGCTTTGGGGTCCTGTTCTTCGGTCAAAAATTTATCTATCATGGTTTTGTTTTAATGCTTTTGGCAAAAATAAGAATATTATGTTAGTTGCGTGTTAAGTTATCTGAACACTAATTTTCACGAATTATTTCGAATTACACAAATTGAATGTCCTTTTATTGAACCAACAGGTTACAACCGCGTATGTCGGAATTATCAAAGCGGCCTAATACTTCAAACGAGTTATCAGTATAAATCCTGCCAAGGTCCTGCGTAGCGATAAAGGCACATGAATTGATATTTGCCAGGTCGATGACATTGATGCCGCCTGCTTTGCCGCCGTTCAGGATGCTCATTGGGTCGTTGGTATCGCGGGTAATAATGCGCATCCACGGCGGGCAGTTGAATATGCCTTCGCCTTTTGAATAGGCCTGCGACAATAATTCCGTCATCCCATACTCCGAGTGTATTGCGCTAACGCCAAAGCCGCAGCATAGTTGTTCGTGCAGTTCTTCGCGGATCATCTCTTTTCTGCGGCCTTTCATACCGCCGGTTTCCATCACAATCAGTTCCGGGAAATCAACTTTATAAGTTTCTATAAAATCAAGCAGGGCAAAGGTTACGCCGATGAGCAAAGTTGGTTTACGAGCTTGCTGCTGCTTTTTTAATTGCTGATATAGTTGATCATGATCATACAAAAAGAAGCCGCTTTCCGGATTTTTTGATTGTTTGATGAGGTCGTCGGCCATGTAAATGAGCGACGATCCTTCCCGCTCGAGGTAGGAGGGCAGCAGCGCCAGTATAGTGTATTGCCCAATGTCGCCATAAAACAATTGAAAAGCAGCCCTGAAGCTGCCGGTATACCAGCTTACATCTGTTACAAAATGACTGCTGGTGATAACTCCTGTAGTGCCCGAACTGGTAAAAGTAACGTCAACCGGGTCGGCGGAGCTTAAAACGGCATGCGATTTAAAAAACTCAATCGGCAAAAAAGGAATATCGTTTACAGCGTTAACTGATTTCGGATCAATATTCAAACCGCTAATAAAGCTCCGGTAAACTGGACAGGCTTTTGCCTGGTATTGAAACACTTGTAAGGCAGCATTATTAAACTGATGCTCATTATTAATAGAAAATACCTGCTGCCTGTTCATTGGCGCAAAGATAGGGAGGTTTTGATTTGAAAATTGATGAATTTGAAGATTTGAAAATTATAGCAAGATCCGGGTTGGAGTAGGGGTTGATTTACTTGAATTTTGAATGATCAAACAATAAAAAACATGAAAAAATTTAAAATTGTACCGCTATCCAAAGCTTACGCGCAAAGAATAAGGCATACCATGAAGGACGATTTCGGGCACCAGGTAACTGAAAAAGTGGCTACCGGCTCTGGCCCTTGCAGGGTATCATTAAAGCCCTTTATGAAAGGCGTTGATCAACGGATGTTGTTTACCCACAGCCCTTTTGCCATTGATAATGCCTTTAACCAGCCCGGCCCGGTTTTTATTAATAGTGAAGAGGTGGAGGAATACAGCGATATTTACCGCTTCCCGCCGGAAATTAAGGCCAACAAAAAAAGCTTCTCTTTAACCCTGTTAGGATATGATAAAGACCAGCAAATGGCTTTTACGCAATTGGTTGGCGATGCTGACGTGGATGAGCTGATCGCAACTATTTTTGATACCCATCCGGAGGTGGAATACCTGCATGCGCGTAATGCCGAAGCCTGTTGTTATATATGCCAAATTGAAAGATTAAATTAAAGCCAAAGCCAATAAATGCAAACATCTGTTCGTTTACAGGGTTATTACTTCGATATAAAAATTATTTTTGCACCCGATTTTAAATAAAATAACCCATGAAAACGATTAGATTTTTGCTGATACCTGCACTGCTGACTCTTTTATTTGTAACGGTTTCGGCCACAAAAGACGAAAGTAAGGAAGTTGAAAAGATCCACAGCGCTACCAATGTTTTAAAAGATTTTGACCAGATGAAAGAAAGCATCCCGCACGACCTGATACAGGATTGTGAAGGGGTAGTGATCGTACCCGAACTGTTAAACGCCGGTTTTGTAGTTGGCGGTAAACGTGGCAGGGGTATTGCCATGGTGAAACTTGAAAACGGCAAATGGAGCGATCCTGTGTTTATTACGCTTACAGGCGGTAGTTTCGGCTTCCAGATAGGTGTACAGTCGGTCGACCTTGTGATGATCTTCCGTCACAAAGGAGTACTCACTAAAGTAAAAAATGGAGACTTTACTATTGGTGGCGATGCATCGGCCGCAGCCGGTCCGGTTGGGCGCAGTACGTCAGCCAATACCGATTACACTATGAAAGCCGAAGTATATTCCTACTCGCGCAGCCGAGGCTTGTTTGCAGGTATTACTATCAATGGCTCAAATTTGGGTATTGATAAAAAAGCCAACGCCAATTTTTATGGATCGGATATTAGCTCCGAAGATATTTTTGGAATGGGGAAAAATGATTCAGAAGCGGTTAGCGAACTGAAAAAGACCCTCAGAGGAATGGAAAAAGACTAACTTTCATTATTAAAAGAAATAATGGGCGTTTGGGATTTACTTCTCAAACGCCTTTTTTAATAATACCCCTGATAAAGCCGACATCCCGCCAACCAAACCACCTATCAGCGCTGTTATTAGCAGCAGCCAGATCCAGTTATGTGGCAAGGGGAACAATAACACTACCCGGCTGGCCAGAATATGGTCATTAGGGATGCTTTTAAACAGGGCAAGCACCGTCCACCCAATAAATACGGCTGCAAAACCCGACCAAAAAGATAGTGCAGGAGTTTTACCAATAAAAAAGGCTGCGCCAAAGGCCGCTATGGCCACTATCCACCAGGGTAAAAAGTAACCGCCGGCAAATGATAATATCAGGATGATCAAAAAAAGCATAAAATCAAATTTTATTAAGCATTAATTTTTAGGTTTTAACACAGAGAAACAGAGAAGGCACAAAGAGCGCCGAGTTTTAATAATTGTTATCGCTCTGCGCGCTCTGCGTCTTCTTAGCGCCCTCTGTGGTTAAACATTATTTTACTAATTATTAATAGCTACCGAAGCGTTAAAGTCGTTTTTATTCTTTTGGATTGCTCCTCTGCCGAATTCAAAAACAACAGTTCATTCAGCTTGCCATCCCGCCAGGTAGTAAACATATCGTTATAAAAAAAGCTGCCGGGGTTGCCCGATTCACCGCCGGGGAACACGCCATAGCCCATTACCCTTGGCCCCATTTGCACCACCATGCGCCACGATGGTCCGTTGTTTCCGCGTAGGGCATTGATAACGCCACCTGTACCGCCTGTAAAAACCTGCCCGGTACCAAAGCCCGGCAAACTTGCCAAATGGTCAACAAAAGTTTCCTTTACATTGCCCCATTGCCATTTTTCGCCGGGTGGGCCTAATTTGCGCAGCATTTCATCAACCACGTTAACAAATGCCTGGTTAACTAGGTCGGCACAGGTTTCTTTTTGCGGCGTAGTTGGGTTGTCAAACCATTTGGAGCTGGGCTCCGTAAGCAATAACTTCTCAGTATGGTCAAACGACGGCATTTTCAAAAAAACCTTGTTATCGCCGAAATTAACTGCCCAGGTGGTATCGTAAAATTTAACCCACCATTTATTAAATATGCTGGCCCCAATTGCGTTGGCAGCATAGTGTTTATCCCAGGCTTTAATAATGTTATAAGCTTTTAGCTGGTCGGCATGCAGTTTTGTTGGGTCGATGTATTTCAGCATCGCCGGCAATACATCCTGCGCTAAAATGCTGTAATTGTCCATTTGCATCAGGCGCATACTATCAACCGTGGCATGCTGCATGGCACTTAGCTTATCGCTGATGCGTTTGCCCCGGTAATATTGCTCATAACGCCAGTTGATATAGTACGGGTATGATGGATCGGTAGGCGACTCATTGGCCGAGCGTACAAAACCTTGTGCGGGGTTTTTAACCGTAGGGTTCTGGTCGTAAGGGATCCAGCCGTGCCAGTCGTCGGCGGGGTCGCTGCCATCCAGCACAAACTTGCCCTGGTCTTTATATTTCAGTGGGAATTTGCCGTTTGGTGTTATGGCGATGTCTTTATCGCTGCTTGCAAAAATAAAGTTTTGTGCAGGAGCAGTAAAATAGGTGAGGGCCTTGCGGTAGTCGTTATAATCCTTACCCCGGTTAAGCAGGTAAAAGCACATAAACTCGTCCGATTCATCGTGCGCTATCCACCTTAAAGCATCGCCAACAGGGATGTTTTCATGATGGCCTGCTGTTTTTTCAGTCGAACTATCATAAACCACAGGGCCATGTATGGTGTACAATACGGTATCAATAATGTCCTTTTCGCCAAGTACTTTTATGGTTTCAATACGCTTGTTAACCTTGTTCCATTGGTTGTTGTACCAGTATTCGTTTTTGGTATTATCCTTAAATTTTATCTGGTACCAATCCAGCACATCGGCATCCACATTGGTAACGCCCCAGCTGATCTTCTGGTTAAAGCCGATAACCACACCCGGCGCACCTGGAAGGGATACCCCGCAAACATTAACCGTTGGCGACGACATTTGCACCTGGTACCATATCGAAGGGAAAGTTAGATTGAGGTGTGGATCATTGGCTAAAATAGGGTAGCCGGTAGCGGTTTTATTGCCGCCAATGGCCCAGTTATTACTGCCTATGCCCGGTACAATTTCTTTTGTTTTAATGCCTTCGGTCATCTGCGCCGTAAAACCTTTGGATGGCTGCGGAATGGGCAGCGGTTTAAAGTTCCATTTGGTGCCTGCCGGGATGATCGGGTCCTCGTGGAAAGGATAATCCGGGAAAAGATCGTTTACCTCTTTGGCGCCAAAGCGTTTCAGGTCGTTGGTCAACCCAAACTGGTCCGAGCCGCCTGCAAGCGTTTCCGACATCAGCTTCAACAGGAACACGCAGTTAATAGGCTGCCACTCTTCGGGCTCGTAATTCAGCAGTTTAAACTCCAGTGGGTAGTCTTTTTGTGAAAGCGAATGGATATAACTATTAACCCCCTCGGTATAGGCCAGCACCACCATTTTTGATACCGGGTTTTTCATGATGCCTTTCAGGCTGTTCTCGGCGCCGTAAACCATGCCCATGCGGCGGTGGTAGCGGTCGATATCCAGGGCTTTTGGCCCCACAATTTCGGCAAGTCGGCCCGATGCGCTTCGGGTTTGGATATCCATTTCCCATAGGCGGTCGCGGGCGGTAACAAAGCCCTGTGCCAGGTAAAGGTCGTGGTCGTTTTTGGCGAAGATATGCGGGATGCGGTGATCATCGTATTGAACGGTCACCTCATCCGTCAGGCCGGTGATCTTTAAGTTTTCGGCAGGGAGTATGTTTTTGCTTTCGGCATTTTGCCAGAAACCGGTTGAGGGGTTAAGGAATGCGCCCAACGGGGGTACGGGGCCGATCTTAATATCCAGCACCCATATTAACCCTATGGTGATCGCCATAGAAATGAAAGCCTTTGTAAACTTCATTGCAGGAATTTTATTGAGCCAAGGTAAGGAAAAATGGAGATGGTTTTTTGATGGAGAGGAAGATTTTAATTTGATAGGTGAATCGGGAGATAGGTTTACCCATCGCCACCAGTCATGCCGTCCGCCGATTGGCGGATCGGCAGCCCACGGATAGGTATGCCTCTGACAGGTTGCCGACAAGCAGGCGGCTCAGCGCTTGGCTACTTAGCGCGCGTTTACTTAGCATGTGGGGTGCTGAAATAAATTCAGCATGACATGGGGGAGGTTTGTGTCTTGTCCTGAAATAGGTTTACACATTAGTAAACTACAGATGGAGCAAAAAATAGAATTAGCAATTCTTTATGATCGGAATGT
>NZ_CAIWNH010000326.1 GCF_903913935.1 uncultured Mucilaginibacter sp. | reverse complement strand
TCCGATTCATGGCCCATTGGTAAGGGCGTTGAGCAGGAAAAAAAAAGTTGACTTATTTCCATTGCTTTGCAAAGCGTAATAAATACCATGTGACGAACTTTGGTGATAACCTTGTTAAAAAGTAAAGTACCTTAGCATCCGGCCCTATTATTAAACGCATTTTTTTACGTTTTATGCCGGCGATGATGGCTTCAGCTGCTTTTTCCGGTGTGGTGATAAATAAACCTTCCACCTGTTTAATGGCATTTTCATCGTTCCCTGCGTAACGCGCATGCCTGGCGATATTTGTTTTGATGCCTCCGGGATGTACAGACGTAACCGTAACACCTGTTTTAAGCATGCGCTCTTCAATAGCTAATGACTCTGTGAACCCCCTGATGGCAAATTTTGTGGTGCAATAGGCCGCCTGATTTGGGAATCCAAGAATGCCAAAAATGCTTGAAATATTGACAATAGCCGATTCCTTTTGTTTTCGCAAATGCGGTAAAAAGGCCAGGCTTCCGTACATCATTCCCCAAAGATTGATGCCCATGATCCATTCATAATCGGCGATGCTAACTTCTGATGCGGTCAATTTAAAAATAGCCACACCCGCATTATTGATAACCACGTCCGCGCGCCCGTAATGTGCAATTACGTTGGCCGCAAATTCGTAAAAGGCAGTTTTATCAGCCACATCAAATGCCTGGTAAAATACGTTTTCTGGTCCGCCGGCCAGCGTTACCGTTTCAAGCAAAGCAATTTCATTATTGTCGTTAAGTGCCAGTTTCGCGCCTGCTTTTTGAAATGCAAGTGCTAAAGCACGTCCTATACCCGAACCGGCACCAGTAATAACCACCACTTTGTTTTCAAAATTCTTCATTTTTTTATTTGATTATTTTGGGTGATCTGGTCTAAAAAAGTAATAATTGGCTTGTAAACAGCGTCCGGGTAAGTATACAATGTAAAATGATCGCCAATGACTTCCTCGTAAGGTTCCCGCGGTGGCCTCACAACCAGGTCGGCCCGTGCGTGGATCCTTAAATCAGGTTGCACCGCAACCCGTTCGGATACTGGCGTAAGAATAAGGCGGAGCTGATTGATGATATTCCCTTTGTTTCCGGCAATCATAGCGTCAAATATTTCTTCATAGATCTGTTTTGATGGCTTTCCTTTGTAGCCCTTTGCAGTGAACAGGCGTTTCATAAAACCATTAAAGAACAAGCCATTTCTTACCAACCAGTAGATGATATTTACATTTTTGAGCGGTTTAATTGGCCGGTCACGATCTGTCCAGGATGCAATTTGAACTATCGGGCTGCCGGCAAAATGTTTAATATGCCAGGCTATCCAGCCACCCATTGAATGGCCAATAATAACATCATGTTGCGTTATTTGATATTTTTCAACAACGTTTTGCGCAAAAGCTAAAACGTTCATACCGGGCAGTGGCTTATCGCCCAATAATTCCCAAACGTTTAAAAACGTATGCTCACCTGGGATAAAAGGAGCCACCTTGCTGAAAATAGATTCATTTTCGCCGAACCCATGGATAAATATTACCCTCATGTATTGGTTATTTATAAGTTAAAATGCCGTCGTCCAGCGGACTTTTCTCAAACATTTTTTTGTCGTAAAAATAATTTTGTTCAATCTTCCAGGGCTTTTTATTGCCCATTTTTGGTAATTTATCTAACACTCTCACCACATAGCCGGGGTTAAAATCAAGGAAAGGTTTTAGCACCAGGTCCGGGTCATTTTGCACAGGCATGCATTGTTTATACCCATGCTTTGACATGTAATTAATGATCCGGCAGGTATACCGGCTGGTCATTTCGCATTTCAATGTCCACGAGGCATTGGTATAGCCAAATGCGTACGTCATATTCGGCATACCATCAAACATCAGGCTTTTGTAGGTAACTTTTTCCGAAAAGTCCACTTCCTTACCATCAACCCTAAAGTTAACATTATTAAAAAGCGCTGCATTTAATCCCGTTGCAGTTACAATGATATCAGCTGGTAAAAAATCTCCTGAAACCAATTGAATGCCTTTTTCTGTAAATTTTTCAATTTGATCTGTTACAACGCTGACTTTTTTACTTTTTATCGCTCTAAATAAGTCGCCATTTGGCACCAAACATAAACGCTGGTCCCAGGGGTTATAAGCCGGCGTGAAGTGTTTATCAATATCAAAACCATCACCCATGCGCCCTTCCAATTTTTTGCGCAGCGCTTTTTTCATTACGCCGGGAAACGACCTCGAAAAGGCATACGAAAACCGCTGAAAAAGAATATTCCGAAAGCGATTTATTTTGTAGGCTGTTTTTTTTGGTAAATTATTATTGAGCCAAACCGCTGTCTTGTCTATGTCAGGTAAGGCTACCACATAGCTGGGGCTGCGCTGCAGCATCGTTACATGCTCTGCTATTTGGGCTAAATTGGGGATGATCGTCATTGCAGTGGCACCACTGCCAATTACCACAATTTTCTTACCTGTATAGTCTAGTGTTTCGTCCCATTTTTGTGGATGTACAATTGGGCCTTTAAAATCGTTATATCCTGCAAAAACTGGCGTATACCCCCTGTCATACCTATAGTACCCCATGCAGAGTGACAGGAAAGAGCAAGTGTAAAGTTTTGGATCAACTGAATTAGGCGTCACAACGATAAGTGACCACTTGGCTGTCTCACTCGACCATGATGCATTGAGCAATTGATGTTCAAACCGGATATGTTGATCGATTCCTTCTTCCTTAACGGTTTCTGCTAAATATTCGATGATGTCTTCACGTGGCGCAATGGCTTTAGGGTTTGTCCACGGTTTAAAGGCAAAACCGAAAGTATACATATCTGAATCTGAACGTATGCCCGGATAACGAAAAAGGTCCCAGGTGCCGCCGATATTTTTGCGCCCTTCCAATATCGTATAGGTCTTACCAGGGCAATCAGTTTGCATGTAATGGGCAGCGCTGATGCCTGATATGCCGGCGCCAATAATAATGGTATCGAAGTAAATAGGTTCCATTTTTAATTCGTTTTATTCCCTGAGGGCTGTTGCAGCTGCGCCACCCTTGTTTAATTAAGTATCACATCAATTTAAGTTCTTTTAGCACTTCCCTGTCCGTCAACACGGTTATTTTCATCTTCACCTCATTATCCGGGTTGCCGTCTTTATTAACTTTTACTGCAGTTACCTTGTCAATAAAATCTATTCCTTTAACAATTTCGCCAAACACGGTATAATTCTGGTCTAAAAATGGCGTGCCGCCAATGGTGTGATAGGTTTCGCGCTGTGCTTCGGTAAAATGTAAGCCAAGCTTTTTTTCAATGATATCCAGTTGTTCGTTGGCGTAGGTTTTACCGTCAACAAAGTAAATCTGTGTGGTGAAAGACGCTTTGTCTTTATTATCATCGCGGCCCATAGCCAATACGCCCCGCTTATGGAACAGTGCAGGGTTAAATTCCGGCTGGATCCATTTTTGCTCGGGCTTTAACGTTTTTGACTTGTCGTAAAGCGAATCCGGGTCGCCGCCCTGGATCACGAAACCTTTCAGGATCCTGTTAAACGTGGTCGCATCAAAATAACGCGCCTTAACCAATTTGATAAAGTTATCGCGGTGTACCGGGGTTTCATTGTAAAGCTTAACCACACAATAGCCCTTTGCAGTTTCGATTTTTACATAGGTATTTTTTTGCTGTGCTATCGCAGGCACCAGCAAGCAGCATAAGATCCCGGTAATAAAGGGCTTTAATATTTTTATCATAGCTTAAAGATATAAATAAGCTTTGATATGACGAATGTACCATTATCCGCCATTTGCATAATGAAATTCAGTAATGTATTTTTATGTCAGGATCGGCATCAAACATTAGGTTAACCATTGGTATAAAAAAAATGGCTGCAAACACATTTAAGCTAGCGGTACATATGGTAGCAAGCCTTGACGGTTATATTGCCAAAAAGGACAATAGTGTGTCGTGGTTTGAAACTACTGATCGCTACTAGAAAGGGATCACGGTTGGCGAACAGGAAATGGTCTATTTTCTAGGAACAATAGATTGTTATGTGATGGGTTCCCGCACCTACGAACACGCCATTAACCTCTCCAAAGCTTACGGATGGCCCTATGGCGATATCCCAACCATAGTAGTAACGCACAGAAACCTGCCCATTGAGCGACCTAATATTGAATTTTTTGCAGGCGACCTGGAAATATTGGTGAACGCACAACTAAAACCAAAGTATAAAAATGTTTGGCTGGCGGGCGGCGCAATACTTGCGGGGGAGTTCATCCGCTTAAAACTGGCCGACGAAATAAGGCTATCCATTGTACCTATCATTTTGGGCAATGTTCTCCTGTTTTTTGACCACGTAGGACAGGAGCAGGAGATGCACCTGCTGGACGTAACCGCTTACAAAAATGGTATGGTGGAGTTGTGTTATGAAATAAAGAAATAGTGGCGTACGCTGATTTTACATAGCCAGTATTTTTCCGAAATGCTATGGCATGGCGCCATTGTTATTGAAAGGCAATACTATTTGCAATTCAACGTTTTACCACTAAATTGCGGTTTGCCAATCTGAACCATTTTTAAACCTGAAGACCTGCCTCATGAGAAAACTCGTCGCACTGCTTATGTTAGTATTTGTACCATTTTGTACGCTTGTCGCACAAAATGCGGTATTACATATTTCCGTTGCCAATAGCAAAGGGGCTATTTGCGATTTGTATATTCCCGGCCTGCCGGGCCAAAGTTCGGTCAATTTAACATTAATAGATGGCAGTGCCAGTCATAAACTTCAATTAGCCCGACCCCAATTTGTCCAGTTAACTTGTTTTGACCCCGCTGATTGGGAGCACAAGCATTTTAACTACATGCTGTACCTGTCGCCCGGCGACAACCTCCTGCTAAAAGCCGATCTCAACAAGGCGGGGTTCGATTTTAAAGTATCAGGAAAAGGCGGCAATAATAACCAACCACTAATATCGGCTATGGAAAGTATAAATCTGCATGGCTTTTTAAGGGACACCTTACCTTACAACCTAATCAACGCTATCAATACTGCACAAAAAAACCGACAAAGCAATCTAGGTACCTATATCAGGTTATATCACCCATCACTATCATTCATTAAAGATCAGCAGACGAGTTTGCGTTACTACGCCAGCGAATTATTTAATAATTTTAAAGGCACCAATAAGAATTATGTATGGGAAGCCTACTACCGCAACTATGCTCACTGGCAAAAAATTACCGATAGCCTTTTCAAAGCAGCGAAATTAAACAATGATGCCGCATTAGCCACTTTTAATTACACCGACTTGGTAAGCCAATTTTTATATTGGGAAAACGTCGATTTATCAGACGAAGAGTATTTACATCCGGTGGCCTTTTACCGGGAATGGTATCATACCGACACGGTTAAAGGGAAGAAACTATTTAGTGCCGACCGGAAAAACCTGCCCCGGGAAATGATCATCAATCGCTACTTTACCGGCAAAACGGCGGAGTACCTATATGCAGTTTTGTTTGCCGGCGCCCCCAGCGAAAGTAATCCCCGGAATATCCCTGAGATTTTCGGGCGGTTTAAACAGAAATATCCCCACAGTTCATACATTGCACAATTCATTCAATCCGTTGATTCCATTATGGCCAGGGAAAAATATCGGTTAAATAATAAGATGATATTTATGGATGGTAACGGTACTAATTTAAATTCGCTTGATGAGGTGCTGACAGCAATGAAGGGCAAAACCGTATTGGTAGATATGTGGGGCACCTGGTGCGGACCCTGCCGCGAAGAGATCGAAAAAAACAGTGCAGCTATCCGTACACATTTTAACGGAAAAGGGCTCACTTATTTATACATCGCCAACTACGATAAGGATAACAGCGAGGAATGGAAGAAACTGATCGCGTATTTTGACATAGAAGGTACACACTTGCTGGCAAGTGATAAACTTACCGGCGACATAATGGCCAAAGTAAAAGGCAGCGGTTTCCCTACCTTATTTATCATCAAAAAAGACGGAAGTTTTGAACTTGCAAAAACGCAAAATCCTATCAATAGAGAGGTTTTGATCAAACAACTGGAAGAAGCGCTGGCGCTGCAATAAATAGCATGGGGCTTTTTTAGCCTTTTGGATATTGGTATTTAATTTTCTACGGGATATGTTAAAACCACAGCTTACACAGCCTGAGTGCTGCGGTTCCTAACAAAACTGCAATGCTTTTATTATGGCATTTTGTCATCCCCGCCTAATCTTTTAAATAAATTGGAACGTTCGTTCCAATAAGTGTTTATGTTTGTGGAACGATTATTCCAAATATAGAAAATTAATCCTATACAACATGAAAAAGTTAGCAAACAAAGTAGCAGTAATCACCGGGGCATCAAAAGGGATAGGCGCAGGCATCGCCAAAAGTCTGGCTGCCGAAGGGGCTTCTGTAGTGGTAAATTATGCCTCGGCTAAAGCCGGCGCGGATAAGGTAGTGGCAGAGATTGTCGCCAATGGCGGTAAAGCCATTGCTGTACAGGGCAATATTTCAAAAACAGAAGATGTAACCCGCCTTTTTGCCGAAACAACCAAATCCTTCGGCGATGTAGATATCCTGGTGAATAACGCAGGCGTTTACAAGTTTGGCGCCATTGAGCAAATCAGCGAAGCCGATTTTCACCATCAATTTGATACCAACGTATTAGGATTATTGCTAGCGACACAGGGCGCTTTAAAAACCTTTAACCAGGATGGCGGCAGCATTATCAACATTGGCTCGGTGGTGAGCAATATTGCCCCGGTTGGCAGTTCTATTTACACCGCCACCAAAGGCGCTGTTGATGCCATAACCCATGTTTTATCCAAAGAGCTGGGATCGAGGAAGATCAGGGTAAACTCCATCAACCCGGGTATGGTTGAAACAGAGGGAACACATACTGCAGGCTTTATCGGCAGCGACTTCCAGGCGGAGACAGAGCGCACCGCGCCGTTGGGCCGTATCGGCCAGCCCGAAGATATCGCGCTGGTTGCTGTATTCCTGGCTTCTGAAGAATCGCGCTGGTTAACCGGCGAAACCTTATTGGCCGGCGGCGGGGTAAGGTAATTTATTGAGAGCCACGAACCAGGACTCAAGATAAAAGAGAAAATGAGGATTATTTAAGGTGCCAATGAATTTTAATAATCTGCACATCTGAAATCTGCACATTTGCACATCAATCTTAGTCTTGACTCTTATTAAAATTGAATAGCTTTGCTTCATTACAGGCAAGGCTATTCCGCATTATGGCAAGAACAAAAGATTTTGATGAAAAAGAGGTGCTGGATAAGGCGATAGATATTTTTTGGCACAAGGGATATAATGGCACCTCTATGCAGGATCTTGTAGATGGGCTCGGCATCAGTCGTTCAAGCCTCTATGATACCTACGGCGACAAACATACCCTGTTTATTAAAGCATTGGAAAGTTATCAAAACGAAGGTTCCGAAAAAATTGGCGCCATTGCTAACAGTGTTGCGCCTGCAAAAGAAACCATCAGGAAATTATTGGAACTGATTACGGGGGAATTACTGACCGACCAAAAGCACAAGGGCTGTTTTATGGTAAACGCCGAAGTTGAAGTTGCCCCGCATGACAAAGAAGTTAGCCGGATGGTATGTGCCAATGACCAGCAAGTGGAAGCCGCCTTTTATCAGGTCATCAAAAGGGGGCAGGACTGCGGTGAGGTCAGCAACCGGCAGGATGCGAGGGCCCTGGCAAGGTTTATATTTAATACGGTAAAGGGCATCCGCGTAACAGCAAAGTCGACCACTGACAAAGGCGTGTTTGATGATATCATCAGGCTGACAATTACTGCTCTCGAATAAATATAGCCGCATTTGGTTCAAGAATGCAAATTACCCTATCCAAACTCTTTTCCTCTCGTCTGTTATCGGTATATATTTCTGTTTTTTATGAAAATAGCTAACCCGTGCCCTTAAAACGATACACTTTTAGTACCTGGAAGATGCTGCTGCCTATAGAAGGTTTATGGCATAATTTTTATCCTTATTAAAGCACAACTTTAAAAGCCATTATTATGAAAAATACCTCCACAAAAACAATTATTACGCTAAAAGCGATTCAACGTGAACTAAAGGCAATTTTAGAAAATGACATCAGAATGCTAACTGCACCCCAATACGTAAACAATAAAAATGCGGCATTCCTGCAATTAATAGCGATCTGAAAATTATGACGCGAATGTCGATTATTAGCGGCAGGCAATATGCTTGTTAAATTTTAAAGACACATGTGCGCATAAAATCTGAAAGTAATACTTGGCGCGTGGTTAATGCATTTCTATCAGTCCATAACAGGTCTGTAAGCCTTCGCAGCTCACGCATTATTAAAATTTTATTATGGTTAATTGGCTAAATATCAAATAAGTAATTAAATTTGATCAACCAATTTTATCCTTTGTGAAAAAGATATCCCTGCTCGCCATCCTGGTTATGCCTGCGCTCTTTTTTTCGGGCTGCAAAAAAAGTGCAGGTAATTCTACGGTAGCACCGTCATCAGCCGACTCTTACCTGCCGGTTACCGCAGGTTCATCCTGGGATTACTACGCACAGGTTGCAGGTTATACCGATACCATCAGCATAAAAATGACCGGTTTAACAACCAAAATAAACGGTACCGATTTTTTTACAGCAACAGGTGTTTCGCATTTTAATAAGGCGATAGTAGAGAATTTTTATGAAGCCAGTCACCTTTATGTTGAGCGGTACACAATTGGGGGCGATATTTATGCCACCAATATTGACGTGGTTTTATTAAACGATACTTTGGCCGTGGGGCATAATTTTACGGCGGCTGTAACCGCCATTGGCGGTGTTGATGTACAACCCATGAGGATAATCAATACCACTGTTGAAAAGAATATAACGAAAGTAGTGGGCGGAAAAAGTTTTTCCGGTGTAATTCATACCCGTGTTCAATTGCAGAATGATTCAGGCAGCGGTTTTGAAACCAATTCAATTTACGATTACTTTATGGTAAAAGGGATAGGTATAATTGAAATGGATTCAAGCGCACCGGGAGGTGCGATAGATGAAACCCAGACAATAATGAACTATACGGTTAAATAAATTTTATTAAAGTAATTTGTTTGTGCCTTTTAAGCCTAAAGCAGCGGTAAATAAAATGGCAGCAAAATAGAATCGTCAAAACACATTTTGCGCTATTTTAAAAAAATCAATAGGTTATGCCATGTTGTTTTAAAATGCCGTTCGCTTTGCTATTTTTACGGCGCGTTTGTAATTACCTGAAACAAACAGAGACCCTATGATAATTATAAAAAATTACCCCGAGTTTGAAAGCTACTTTGGTAAGGAATTAGGTGTGTCAGGCTGGCATACCATTACCCAGGAGCAAATAGATAAATTTGCCGAGGCAACTATTGATCACCAATGGATCCATACCGACGTTGAAAGAGCCCAAACCGAAAGCCCTTTTAAAGCGACCATTGCGCATGGTTATTTAACGGTTTCGCTGTTGCCCTATTTCTGGCACCAGATAGCAGATGTACAAAACCTAAAAATGCAGATCAATTACAGCATTGAAAACATCCGCTTTGCGCAACCCGTAATCGTGAACAGCCAGGTACGGCTTAAAGCAAAGCTGGTGGCTATTGTTAATTTAAGGGGCATTACCAAAGCTACCATCGGTGTTGAAATGGAAATTGACGGGCAGAAAAAGCCCGCTTACACAGGCGAGGTAGTTTTTCTATACCATTTTATTGATTGACCAATAAGAATCAGGAACCAGGAATAATGCAACGGGATTATTCTTTTAAATAAAAGGTTGTGGTTTTTTGTCTTGACTCCAGGCTCTTGATTCCTGATTCTTTCCCTCCGCGCAATATTTTATTCATTTCGATGTTTACACTATAACCTGTAAACAAAAACCTTAATGAATAAAACCTTTACCCTTATTTTAGCTTTCGCAGCTATTTTCATAAGCAGCTGTAAAAAAGATTCAAAAAACGATCCGGCATCCAATTCAACCAACAGCGATTACTTTCCTTTAACTGCCAATTCGGCCTGGAAATACCTGGTAACCGGGGCAGGCGGAAGCGATACCCTTACGGTTAAACTCATAGGTGCGGCCACGATTATCGAGGGTAAAACCTATTATAACACCAATAGCATGTACCAGAAAATGGGTGGTAGCGTCGGCTATTTTTTCAGGCAAAACCATCTGTATGGCTCCAACTCATCAAACGCAACAGCAGGCTTAACTATTGAGTTCGAGTTTTTGAACGATACCACTGCAGCCGGACATAGCTGGATAAGTTTACCCACGGTGAATGGCCTGGTGAACAGTGTGCCGGCGCGTACTGTGAATACCATCAAAGAAGTTAATATCAGCAAAACAGTCGGCGGCAAAATATTTACCAATGTTATTCATGCGGAAGTTGATCTCCAGTACAATTATGGGGGAGGATATGAAAGTTCGGCGGTTTACGAATTTTATTTTGCAAAGGGGGTCGGCATGATTGAAAACTCAACCATTATTTCAGGCAATATTTATGAAAAGGAGCGTATTATCAGCTATGATATTTCACCTATACTTATGTAGGTAATTATTTGGAACCCGCGTTTTTATATCAGCGATAATACGATTGTTGATATGTTGAATGTTTTACCTCTGAAATATTTTTTTTATTATCAATATTTGAGCGGTAAATTATTGATAGATCATCGATGCGAAAAAACTTTTTTGTCATTCTGGCTTTACTGACAATAGGTTATTTTAGCTGTAATAAAAACCCCTATAAGGCTGCTCCTCCGTTAACCGCATATAGCTATTTCCCGCAGACTTTCGGCTCTACCTGGCGGTACCGCGACTCGATTTTTGGAGAGGCTACTAATCCAATAGCTTTATTCGGTGTTAAAAATGACACCCTGACCTATACCATGAACGGTGCAACCACCGATTTTAACAGTAAAATAAGTTACGATGTGGATGTGTCGTCCCGGCTTTTCCCCCGGCATATTGCCGATTATTTTGTAAGTAAGCATATTTACGAATTGATTGAACCTACGCTTGCGTTCGGATTGATTGATCTGCAAATTTTGAATGATACGGCCCATGCTGGTTACACCTGGAACAGTACGCCTTCATTAACAACATTACTTCATAACAGCCCGGTACGTGCTATCAATACCATCGTTGAAACAGATATGACGAAGATAGAGGCCGGAAGAATTTATACCAGCGTAACGCACACAGCCATTAATTTTCAGATCAATATTAATAACCAGGGATTTTACAATATCGCCCATTTTGATTTTTACCTGGCAGGCGATGTCGGTATCATTGAAAAAGACGCTTACTATTACGGTTATTTAAATGAGACGCAGACGATTGTTGATTTCCACATCAAGTAATGCAAGGGTATTGTATTGTGTTTGGACCGGTTACTATTTTAACCAGCTTAGAGCAGCTTTAAGTTTTTCGTCTTTTTCAATATCGGTAAAATCGTCTCCTCCCGGTATGGATATATCAGGTTTAACAAACTGATTATACGCCTTATTATTTCTGTCGGCTTCTTCAGACGAAGCGACCAAAAGCGTGCATCCGTATTTCAAGATGTTGGTGATATTAGCGGTGGTATATCCGCCCGTATTTTCGCCAAAGAACATCGTTCGCGGCCTTCCTTTTAAAGAAATAGCTATGGCCTCTCCCGAACTTTGTGTGATGGGGCCAATCAACACAGCAATTTTATACTTTTTATTTTTAGCAAGGCATTTACCGGTTGTCCATGTTAGTCTTGTGGTATCGTAGTAGGCGTCACCATTTTTTATACTCCACGTATGTAACGTTTCCCCTTTATTATTAACAAACGAGCCGGCTTGGTGATCGCCAATTAATGAACCGATTCCACCGAGCATAGGCCACATGTTACCACCAGGATTTAAACGAAGGTCAATTATCCAGCCCTTAACTTTTTTAGGATCAATACTACATATGGAGTCCTTTATTTCCTGTGCATATTTATTTACTTCGTTAAAATCAGCTGTTATCGCGGGGATAAGCACATACCCATAGTTGTGATTTAAAACTCTTACTTTTAATTTTGGAATACCAAGTTTTGTTACCTGGGCCATAAGCTCGTTGCTGTATTGCGGCCGTAACTTATGCGCCCCGTATGGGATACCCTTATATATAATCGCCCCGTGAGCATCGTGCAACTTGTCAAAAATATACCTTATAGAAGGTACCAAGTCCTTGATGTTTCTTGCGCTGCCCGCTTTATGAAATACTTCTTTTTTTAATGTGTCCCAATTTACGCTGTCTTTATTGAGCGCCTCTGCATGAATAATAGTTATTACGGTATCTAAAAATGTTTTTACGCTATCAGGCATATTTATTGTGTCTGTTTGCGCATTTGCTGAGGAATTTAGAACAATGCCAAGCAGAAGAAGGGGAATAAATATTTTCATAGGCGGGTGTTGTGGTTAGGTGTTTTTTAAATATACACATAAAATCACAATCGCCCGGTTTTTACGCCTTAAATCTTTACAATCACTCCACAACTACTTCCGTATTTTTGTGTTGTTATACTATATATGGACACAAAAAACATCCGCCTCAGCGTATTGGACCAATCACCGGTACGTAAAGGGCTCACCGCTACAGAAGCGGTTAAAGAAACAGTAGAGCTGGCTAAATTTACAGATGCCTTAGGTTACACCCGTTTTTGGGTATCTGAACATCATAATACCGGGGCCCTAGCCGGTTCAACCCCCGAAGTGCTGATGGCACACCTGGCAGGGCAAACAAAAAATATCCGCATCGGCTCCGGCGGGATAATGATGCCCAATCATAGTGCGCTTAAAGTGGCAGAAAACTTCAGGATGCTGGAAGCCCTGTTTCCGGGTCGCATTGACCTGGGCATGGGCCGTGCTCCGGGTACCGACCGGCACACTGCTGCCTTACTTAACCCATCTAACCAGTTTCGCGAGCAGGATTTTATTGAGCAATTGTATGATTTGAATAACTTTTTTCATGACAGGGGCGACCCGGGGACGCCGACGGCAAAAATAAGGGCTATACCGCAGGTACAAACAGTACCGGCCATGTGGCTGTTAAGTTCCAGCGGGCAAAGCGGCATATTTGCAGCACATTTCGGCATGGGTTTTTCCTTTGCACATTTTATCAACCCGAACGGCGGGCCGCAGGCGGTAACTGCTTATCGCGAACGTTTTCAGCCTTCGGAAGAACTGCACCAGCAACAGGCCAATATGGCCATTTTTGTTTTTTGTTCAGAAGATGAAGAAAAAATAGAGCGTCACAAAGCGCTGATGGATTACCGTTTTAACCAGTTTGAAAAGGGTGCCGGCATAGTTCCTATCGGGTACGAAGATATTAAACATGTTACCTACTCGGCAGGAGAACAGGAAAGGATATGGTATAACCGTAAAAGAGTAATTGCCGGCACCCCCGACCAGGTGAAGACAAGACTGACCCAATTGGCGGAGGAATATGATGTGGACGAAATTATTGCGGTAACCATTACGGAGCATTTTGAGGATAGGCTGCAATCGTACAAACTCCTGGCCGAAATGTTTAATTTAAGCTGAAAGACCAAAGCTAAAAGAGAAAGCACTCCTGTAGTTTAAACTTTACACATTGAAACTAAGCTTTAAGCTTTATGCTTTCAGCTTTGTGCTTCAAATCTGGCAGGATAGTTGTTTGATGTGCTAAACATCAAAACTATTTGCCATGGAAACTACAGAACAATCAATGGAAGTTTTAAACGATCTGATTGAAATCAATAACGACCGTGTTGCCGGCTTTGCCCACGCTGCACAAGAATTGAAAGAAAACGATGGCGACCTTAGAGTGCTTTTTCTGCAACTAAGGGAAGAAAGCCGGGAGAATGTTTATGAACTTGGCATTGCTGTTAGTAAAGGCGGGGCCGCGGTAGAAATGGGCATGAGCGGAAATGGAGCATTGCACCGCATGTGGCTTGACGTTAAATCGGTATTTTCAGGCCACGACCGAAGAGGAATATTGACAGAATGTGAACGTGGTGAAGACGCGATCAAAAAAGCCTATGAAAGCGCCCTCTCGCCCGATAATGAACTATCACCCCAATTTACCGAAATGCTTATACGCCAGCAGCAGGATATTATTGCATCGCATAACCAGATAAAAGCTTTGAGGGATACCGAGGCTTAAGTTTATATTGACAATAAAAAGTGGAGGGTGTTTTAACAGGCATCCTCTTTTTTATAACCTGCGAAATCAAAAAAGTTTTAAAAAATCTGCGGGTGATAAAATCGGAATATTTTTAAAAGGATGCAGGATTAGTAAATCCTGATCGCCGCTTACCATACATGATGCCCCGGCGGTTACTGCAAGCTCAAGGAACTTGTTGTCTTTTGGATCGCGGCAGGCGCTGATTTTTATTG
Organism: uncultured Mucilaginibacter sp.; assembly: GCF_903913935.1. GTDB lineage: Bacteria > Bacteroidota > Bacteroidia > Sphingobacteriales > Sphingobacteriaceae > Mucilaginibacter. The sequence continues at coordinate 11,654 of NZ_CAIWNH010000326.1, read as the reverse complement.
ACGGAAAGAATATAAGTGCATTGATCTCGATCTGATCGATAGCTTCCAGTCGTTCATCATCGGTTAGAAAATATTTGTCAAACTTTTTCCGGAAAATAACTTCCGAAAACTCTGATACTACAGATTCGGAAATTACTATCCTTCCAACCTCTATTGCCCTGTTTAAGGCCTGAGCATTAATTGATTTTCGAAGAAGAGCAGCACTGATAAGCGAATTCGTATCAAAGACAAATTTATGCTTCATCTTTTAATATGTCGTCCAATATTTCCTGAGTAAGCCCTCTTTCAGCCATTTCATTACGGAGCCCATCCAGATATTGAAGAAAGGCGGCTTTATCGTATTCAAATAATTCTTTACTCATACGAATGTTAATTTTGTTCGAAATATCCTTTCTTTTATCGGAAGAGGCGTCCCGCCACGCTTTAGCTACTTTATCATCTACTTCCAAAACAATTCGTTCCATAATTTAAACTCCTTTGCTATTATTCAAATATACCAAACATTTAACAGATCATAAACCGCCCTGTTTTGTTTTTACTTTTCAAAATAATTTAATTGTATCTTTGAGCGGATTATAAACGTTTCTATTTTATTCAATACTTCTGTGATTATTTTAATTTTCTTTTTGGCCCATTGGTTCCTTTCTTTATTCTTTCAAACATTTTATCTGCATCGCTACGCTTCTCATAAAATGTTTATCACCAATAAATTTAACGAACGCGTTTTTCACCTGTTGACATTTATTTGCCAGGGCTCGTCATTTTTAAACCCGCGCGCGTATGCCATTATGCACCGTGAACACCATGCTTACAGCGATACAGAAAAGGACCCGCATTCACCCTATTTTTTCAGGGACGTGTTTCAAATGATGTGGCGCACGGCCCAAAGCTATAAGCTTTATGAACAACGGTTGAAAGAACCTGAACCACAATTTAAAGGCAACTATCCTGAATGGCGTTTGCTTGACTATTGGGGATCAACCCATGTATCGCGCCTGGCGTTCGGTGCTTTTTATGTCGCTTTCTATGTCATTTTTGCTACCCACTGGTGGATGTTCTTACTGCTACCGATCCACTTTTTAATGGGCCCTATCCATGGCGCTATCGTTAACTGGTGCGGACATAAATACGGCTATTCAAATTTTGATAACGGCGATAAATCAAAAAATACAACACCTTTTGATTTTTTAATGCTTGGCGAGCTTTTTCAGAATAACCACCACAAACGCCCTAACAGCCCCAACTTTGCTGCAAAATGGTTTGAGTTTGACCCGGTTTACCCCGTGATGAAACTAATGCACTGGATCCATTTGATCAGGCTACGGGAAGCTTATTTGTAGTTGAGGTAAAAGGTTAAAGGCGAAAGGTTTGCCTGCCGTATTATATCGAGGCTTGGTTTTAATCACCAGGCCTTTTTTTATGAGCTTTAAGATAAAAAAACGAGTTAAACCTCTCGCCTTTTACCTTTTTCCTTTCACCTCCCCTTTATAATCCGCAATATTCAGCGTTGCGTTGCTAAAGTTGTATTCATGCTCCTGGTTGGAGCAGATGATTGTCAGCCTGTTTTTTGCGAATTGCTGCACCAGGCTCAAATACCAGTCAACGCCCTGTGTATCCAGGTTTGAAGTCGGTTCGTCAAGCATCAGCATGGGGGTATCTGCGCAAAACGCCAGGGCCAGTTTTAGCCGTTGCTTCATGCCCGATGAAAAATATTTGATCAGTTTGTTTTTACTGCCCGGCAATGACAACAGCTCGATCAATCCATCTTTGCCTATCCCTTCTTTAAACATCTTGAATTTAAAGTGAAAATCGATCATTTCATCAAGGCTAAATTCTTCTATCAACTCCAGGTATGGGGCTGCAATACTTAAATGCTGGTAAACCTTTTCAATGTCGACAGGTTTATCGTCAAAAAAATATTCAATCTTGCCCACGGAAGGCGCCAGGCTACCGTTTAATACCTGTAATAAAGTAGATTTTCCGGAACCATTGGGGCCAAGGATGGCATAGATGCTGCCGGAATTAAAGGAATAGTCAACCCCTCTGAAAATCCAGTCGCGGTTAAAACGGCGGCCAATGTTTTGAAGGGTGATTTGGAAGTTCATAGTTGATGGATCATAGTTCATGGAGCAGTTCATAGTTTATGGTTGATGGTTCATAGCGTGGTAAATCGTTTCTACTATGAACTATGAACCATCAACTATGAACTAACTATTCCCAAACCCCTTCATAATACCCCGCTGCGAGTTTTGTACAAAATTGATAATTTCGTCGCGTTCAACAGTTGGGTTGAATTCGGCTTCGATAATGTCAAGCGCTTTGGTGATGTTGTATTTTTTAAGAAAGATGATGCGGTAAATTTCCTGGATCTCGTTTATCGTGGCAGCTGAAAATCCACGGCGGCGTAAACCAACAGAGTTGATACCGACATAAGATAAAGGTTCGCGGCCGGCTTTGGTATAGGGCGGTACATCCTTACGGACGAGCGAACCGCCCGAGATCATGCTGTGTGCACCAATCTCAACAAACTGATGAACAGCCGATGTGCCTCCGATAAAAGCATAATCATATACATTGATATGCCCGGCAAGCTGAACCGAGTTGGCGATGATCACATTGTCGCCAATAACACAATCATGTGCTACGTGTACATAAGCCATTAGCAGGCAATTGCTGCCGATAGTCGTGGTGTTTTTGTCCAGTGCAGTACCGCGGTTTAACGTTACGCATTCGCGGATGACGGTATTATCGCCAACCGAAACGGTACTTTGTTCGCCGCGGTATTTCAGGTCCTGCGGAGGTGCTGAAATTACAGCCCCCGGGTAAACACGGCAATTTTTGCCGATACGGGCACCATCCATAATGGTGCTGTTTGAACCTATCCACGACCCCTCGCCAATCTCAACATCTTTATGTATCGTTACAAACGGCTCAATTACTACATTGTCGGCTATTTTAGCCTGGGGATGAATGTATGCTAAGGGTTGGATCATTCTTCGTCAGTTTTTTGCTTTTTTACAATTTGTGCCATCAGTTCAGCTTCAACAACGATGCGTTCGCCAACCATACCGATACCCTTCATTTGTGCTATCCCCCTGCGGATAGGGGCGATCAGGTTGCAATGAAAGATGAGCGTATCCCCTGGCGTTACCGGTGCTTTAAACCTGGCATTTTCTATTTTAAGGAACAAGGTAATATAATTTTCGGGATCAGGCACGGTATTTAAAACCAATATGCCCCCTGTTTGTGCCATCGCCTCGATCTGCAGGACACCAGGGAATAATGGCATACCCGGGAAATGGCCCCTGAACATTTCTTCATTCATGGTAACATTTTTCAGCCCGACTACATGACTTTTGGTTAGCTCGAGAATCTTATCGATCATCAAAAAAGGCTGCCGGTGAGGCAGTATATTCATGATCTGGATGGTATCATAAACGGGCTTTGCATTCGGGTCGTAAATCTTTACATGTTTACGGCTTCTTTCCTTTTTGATCAGGGTTTTTATTTTTTTAGCGAATGCCACATTGGCCGCGTGGCCCGGCCTTGCCGCCATAATGTGTCCGCGTAAGGGGACGCCTACCAATGCCAGGTCGCCTATCATATCCAGCAGCTTGTGCCGGGCCGGCTCGTTCTGGTGGCGAAGCTCGATATTGTTTAAAATACCTTGTGGCGCTACCTTAATATCTTTGCGGTTAAAGATCCGGGCCAGGTGGGCCAGTTCTTCTTCGTCAACCTCTTTGTCAACAACTACAATAGCATTGTTCAGATCGCCGCCTTTTATCAGGTCATGCTTTAACAGCATTTCCAGTTCGTGCAAAAAGCAAAAAGTACGGCAGGAAGCGATCTCTTTATTAAATTCGGATATGGTAGAGATACTCGCGTGCTGGCTGCCCAATACCTGCGAGTTATAATCAACCATACAAGTAAAACGGTAATCGTCCAATGGCATGGCCACCATCTCAACTTTGCGGTCAGGTTCCGAATAATGAATATTATAAGGAATATGATAATATTCCCTGTCAGCTTCCTGTTCTATAAAACCGGTTTCTTTTATAGCATCAACAAACTGGATGGAACTGCCGTCCATGATAGGCGTTTCAGGCCCGTCAAGGTCAATCAGCACATTGTCTATCTCCAAACCAACAAGTGCAGCCAATACGTGCTCAATAGTACTAACGCTTGCGCCATTTTGCGAAATGGTAGTGCCGCGCGAGGTATCCGTAACATTATCACAATCGGCATCAATGATGGGCGATCCGGTAATATCTATCCTTCTGAATTTATAGCCATGATTTTCGGGTGCCGGGTTAAAAGTCATGGTAACCCGTTCTCCGGTATGTAAACCAGTGCCCGAAACCGAAACCGGCGCCTTAATTGTTTTTTGTTTTACATTCATTTTATAAGACTGTTCATTGGTTCATTGGTTCAATTGTTCATTCATAAATAGTTCATTAATAGTCGCAAGATAGCACCAATGAACTAATGAACAAGTAAACTAGTGAACATCCTTTTTCAATTCTTTAATTATTTTTTCAAGTTCATCAATTCTTCTTTCAAGGGCGGGCAGGCGTTGTGTAACGATCTGTGAGCGCATATGATCGGTATAAGGTGTTGCCGGCGAGCCCATCCACTTTTTGTTTTCTTCGGTTATGGTGCGGCTTATTCCCGATTGCGCCTGGATCTGTGTTCCTTTGGCAAGCGTGATATGGCCCACTACGCCAACCTGGCCGCCGATTATGCAGCTTTCGCCTATTTTGGTGCTGCCTGATATGCCTGTTTGTGCTGCAACAACCGTATTCGAGCCGATCTCTACATTATGTGCAATCTGGATCAGGTTATCCAGCTTTACACCCTTGCGAATAATGGTTGAACCCATCGTAGCCCTGTCAACAGTGGTATTTGAGCCGATCTCCACATCATCTTCAATGATCACATTTCCTATCTGGCTTATTTTGGCATAGGTGCCATCCCCGACAGGGGCAAAACCAAAACCATCGGCACCTATGATAGTACCTGAATGGATTATGACGTTATTACCCAAAACGCAATCAAAATATATTTTCACTCCGGGAAACAACGTTACATTATCGCCTAATATTACATCGTCTGAAATATAGCACCCCGGATAAATTTTGCAGTTATTGCCAATTTTCACATTCGGACCGATGTAGGCAAATGCACCCAGGTAAACATTGTCGCCCAGCTTTGCAGAAGGGTGAATAAATGAAGGCTGTTCGATGCCTGTTTTATGCAGTTTAATTGTATTGTATTTTTCAAGCAAAACCGTAATCGCACTGTAAGCGTTAGGTACCCTTATCAGGGTAGATTTTACCGGTTCAGCCAAAACCTGGTCGTTATTGATAATAACAACGGAGGCTTCCGTGGTATATAAATACTGCTCGTATTTAGGGTTAGCTAAAAACGATAACGACCCTGCACGGGCCTCTTCTATTTTGGCAAGTTGATTTACCGGCACTAAGGGGTCGCCCTCAACAGTTCCGTTTAGCATCAAACCTAATTCATGTGCGGTAAATTGCATCGGGCAAAGTTAATTATTTATTAAGAAGTCCGAAAGTCCGAAAAGTCCGAAAGTCCGGGGTATTTATTTTGATATTTTTGGTTAATTGGTTTCCCTTTTATAGCCATTTTCCGCCTTTTTATCTTTCGGACTTTCGGTCTTACCGACTTTCGGACTCATCTAAACTAACTCCTTTTTATAACAAAGTATGTACTTTTTAACCGTTTTTGCTAATGCTTCCAAATTTGAATTATCGCTGGCTGCGGTTATGTCTTTTATTGTGCCATCTTTCATTAAAATACGGATATTGCCATCACCCGGCCGGTAGGCATTATTCCGTATCGTATCCTCAAATACAAAATAGGATGCCTCATGTGCAGTAATGCCATATTTCGCCATCGCTTTCGCTGTCAGTTTTTCGATAACTTGTTTATTAGGGGGCTGGTTGGTAATATCAACCTTATACAGGTTACGGTACACCATATCCTGGCAAAGTTTCGAGAGTACCCAATCATCATGTGTAGCCCAAACTTTTATGGCGGCCATAATATCCGTGTCATCCAGGGTGGCAAAAGCTTCCAGGTGATGACCTTCGTTCATAAAAGCCCCGCTGCTGATCGGTTTTCTTAAAAAATGGCTCAGCGCCGGCGTGGTAAAAACATTTTCGCCCTTTAAAGTAAGCTCGCGGCTGCGTTTCATTATCCGGGCTAAAAGCTGCTCGGCAGCGATCACGGTTTTATGCAGGTACACCTGCCAGTACATCAACCTGCGTGCAATTAAAAATTTCTCGACTGAATAGATCCCCTTTTCTTCAACTGCTATCTGGTCGTCCTTTACATTCAGCATTTTTATAATTCTGTCGGAACTGATGACCCCTTCAGAAACACCGGTAAAAAAGCTGTCGCGGTTAAGGTAATCCATCCTGTCCATATCCAGTTGGCTCGACACCAACTGGTGCAGGAATTCGCGCGGATAATGGCCCTTAAATATTTCGATAGCCATCGTTAGCCGGCCTCCAAATTCCATATTTAGCTTACTCATCAGCATCGCTGAGATATCCTCATGCGAGATTCCTTCAACAATAGTTTCTTCAAGTGCATGCGAAAAGGGGCCGTGCCCGATATCGTGCAGCAGGATAGCGATAATCACAGCTTCCTCCTCCTCATGTGAGACCTCGTGGCCTTTGTTGCGCAGCGTTTCAATGGCCATGCCCATCAGGTACATTGCGCCAAGGGCATGATGAAAGCGGGTATGTAAGGCGCCCGGGTAAACCAGGTGTGTCATCCCCAGCTGTTTGATATAGCGCAGCCGTTGAAAATATGGATGTTCAATCAGGTCAAATACCAGCTCGGTAGGGATGCTGATAAAGCCGTAAACGGGGTCGTTTATTATTTTCTTTTTATTCAAAGTTTTTAATAGACTGCAAAAATGTAAATAAAGGTAATAACCCTGTAGTATATTTGTTAATTTTTGTTAATGATTAGTAATAGCCGTAACAAAACCCGTGCTTTGTAGTTATAGTTCTGAGATTAGAGATCAGTTAATCTGAGATTAGTTGATTGAAGCTTGTTTTCGCAACGTTATTTAACTAAGCACCAACCTCTCATCTCAAATCAAAAAAATATAATACCATGCAAGATACATCCATTTTATGGGCCGACGATGAGATTGACCTTTTAAAGCCGCATATATTATTTTTAACTGAAAAAGGCTATAAAGTTACTACCGTAACCAATGGCGCCGATGCGGTTGAAACATTCAAAAACAACTATTTCGACCTGGTTTTCCTCGACGAAAACATGCCGGGGCTAACCGGGCTGGAAACACTGTCGCAAATAAAAAATATCAATAATGATGTGCCCATTGTGCTGATTACCAAAAGTGAAGAGGAATATTTAATGGAGGATGCCATTGGCTCTAAAATTGATGATTACCTGATCAAGCCGGTAAACCCAAAGCAAATACAGTTAACCATAAAAAAACTGACTGAAAATAAACGCCTGGTTACCGAAAAAACAACCATGGCTTACCAGCAGGATTTCAGGAACCTGGGGATGACGCTGAATGACAACCTAAGCTTTACAGAATGGGCCGATGTTTATAAAAAACTGGTTTACTGGGAGCTTGAGTTACAGCAACTGGAAGATGCAGGGATGCACGAGATTTTAACGCTGCAGAAAGTCGAAGCCAACACACAGTTCTGTAAGTTTGTTGAAAAGAATTATCTAAACTGGGTTAAAAACCCGGAGAACGGCCCGGTGATGTCGCCGCAATTGTTTAAGAAGAAAGTTTTTCCGCGGCTTGACGGAAAGGGCCCGGTATTTTTTATTTTGATAGATAACCTGCGGTACGACCAGTTTAAGATCATTAACTCCATATTGATCGAGTATTTCAGGCTGGAGGAAGAGGATACTTATTACAGTATTTTGCCTACAGCTACACAATATGCCAGGAATGCGATATTCAGCGGCCTGATGCCATTGGATATGGAAAAACGCTATCCCGAAATGTGGCAGAATGATGAAGATGAAGGGGGTAAAAATTTATATGAAGGCGACTTTATTGCCGACCAGATCAAACGGGTTACCCGCAGGGATGTGAAGTTCTCGTACCATAAAATATTAAACATTGATGAAGGCCGTGCACTAAATGAATCGGTAAACAACCTGATGAATAATGAGCTGAATGTGGTGGTTTATAACTTTGTGGATATGCTTTCGCATGCCCGTACCGATATGCAGATGATCCGCGAACTGGCCAGTGACGACGCCGCGTACCGTTCATTAACCTTATCGTGGTTTGAACATTCACCCCTGTACGACTTGCTTAAATTTTTAGCTCAAAAGCATGTAAGAGTTGTGTTGACCACAGACCATGGTACTATCCGGGTAAAAAACCCAAGCAAAATTGTGGGCGACAGGAATACCAATACTAACCTGCGTTACAAACAGGGTAAAAACTTAAACTTTAACCCTAAAGAGGTTTTTCACGTGCGTAACCCGCACGATGCGATGCTACCCAAGTTGCACGTGAGCTCGAGCTTTGTATTTGCTAAGGAAGACAGCTATTTTGTTTACCCTAATAACTATAATCATTTCATGAATTTTTACAACGAAACCTTTCAGCACGGGGGTATTTCGCTTGAAGAAATGCTGATACCGATAGCGGTTTACGGGCCGAAATAAAAGGATATATTTTGTATTTTTGACAGCCAAAAAACACTTAGCAGTTTTCAAACGACGAAGTCCTCAATGAGGCCTTTGGAAAATTGACAACACCGAATTAAACTTCGTAAGTGTGGCTTATCAATTAGTTTATGGTCCTAAGTTCAACCTCGTTATCGCAACTCCCGGATACCGCGTCCAAAGTAATTCAGTTCGCCGCAAATTCCCGCATCTTCCTTTTTTACGGTGATATGGGTGCCGGGAAAACAACCCTTATTAAAGCCTTATGCGAAAGTTTGGGAACAGCCGAACCTGTTACCAGCCCCACCTTCTCCATTGTAAATGAATATGAAGGATACACAGAAAGAATATATCACTTTGATTTTTATCGCCTGAAAAACGAAACCGAAGCGCTTGATATGGGCTACGAGGAATATTTTTACTCGGGTGCGTATTGCTTTATTGAATGGCCCGAAAAGATCCCAAATTTACTTCCCGATCATTATGTCAGCATAAAAATTACGGTAAATGGTGATGATTTGAGGGAGATAAACATCGAAAAGATTTAATTTATACTTAATTAGATTTTTTCCTTATCTTCATCAGCCAGAAAATAATAAATAATGAGTTCAGGGAAATACAGCGGGTTTTCGGATATAGCCAAACAAGCGATGATGCAGCCCCAGGAGTCGATGCTGGAGGTGAAGAATAAGAAACACAAACTGTATATCGGCATTCCAAAAGAAATATCCTTCCAGGAAAACCGTGTCCCGCTAACGCCTTTATCTGTTGCCTTACTTGTAAACAACGGACACGAGGTGATCCTGGAAAGCAATGCTGGCGCAGCAGCCAAATTTTCGGATAAAGATTACAGCGAACAGGGCGCACAGATCGTTTACGATACCAAAAAACTGTATGAAGCAGATATCATTTTGAAAATTGCCCCGCCAACCCTGGGCGAGATCGAGATGATGAAACCGGGTCAAACGTTGATCTCGGCCTTGCAGTTATCTACTTTTAAAGCCGAAAGTCTTCATGCCCTCATTAACAAAAGGATAACCGCGCTTTGTTTTGAACATTTGCGGGATGAAGGCGGGTCGCTGAGCGTAGTGAGGGCAATGAGTGAAATTGTGGGCGCAACGTCCATTCTGATTGCTGCGGAATATTTAAGCAATATTTTCGACGGAAAGGGATTGATGCTTGGCGGTATTACCGGTGTCCCCCCAACTGAAATAGTGATATTAGGCGCAGGTACCGTTGGCGAATATGCCGCCCGTACCGCCATATCCTTAGGCGCAGAAGTAAAGGTTTTTGATCCGTCGATCTATAAACTCCGCCGGCTGCAAAACAATATCGGCAGCAGGGTATTTACCTCGGTAGTACAGCCCATTGTGCTGGAGAAAGCAATAACTACCTGCGATGTGGCTATCGGCGCCATGCGCGCCGAAGATGGCCGCAGCCCCTGCATTGTAAGCGAATCAACAGTAAGCCGGATGAAACCAAATTCGGTGATCATTGATGTGAGTATTGACCAGGGCGGCTGTTTTGAAACGTCGGAAGTAACCAATCATACGCACCCGGTTTTCAGAAAATACGATGTAATCCATTATTGCGTCCCGAATATAGCCTCGAGGGTTGCACGTACCGCTACCTATGCACTTACCAATATATTTGCACCCATCTTGCTGGATATTGGTGAACATGGCGACCTGAAGAATCTGATCTGGCAAAAGGCCGGACTCCGCGAAGCGGTTTATATTTATAAAGGACACTTAACCAGCAAGCATATGGGCGAACGTTTTTCTATTCCCACAAAAGATCTCGACCTGTTGATTGTATCTCATCATTAAACTATGAAGCGGCTTGTCATATTAACAGTCTTAATTGCCGTTAGTACTGTAGCCTTTGCGCAGAAGTACAGGTATATCGACAGCTCAAAAGTAATGGGCCTTGGTCGTTATTTAAAGGATATAAAAGCGCATCCCGAAACCCGGTTGGTTGAAATAAAAAAGTATATCCCCGAAATTGCACTGGACATACGCTATGCCACTACCAATAATTTTACGCATCAGCAAATGTATACCGAGGCAAGGGCTTTTGCCCGGCTGCCGGTAGTGCTGGCATTAAAACAGGTGGAAGCTGACCTTAATAAACAAGGACTTGGCCTAAAGATATTCGATTCGTATCGCCCCTATGCTGTTACCGCCCGTTTTTACGAGGTAGCGCGTGACACCAATTTTGTAGCCGACCCGCGCAAAGGCTCGAAACATAACCGCGGGTGTGCAGTAGACCTTACGGCAATAGACTTGAAAACGGGTAAAGAACTGGCAATGCCCACCGGTTTTGACAGTTTTAGCAAAAAGGCGGCAGCTGCTTATATGGATTTGCCAAAGGCCGAAATAGCCAACAGGGCAATTTTAAAAACTGCTATGGAAGCACATGGTTTCCGCGAGATCGCGACAGAATGGTGGCATTTTGATTTTAATGGATGGTCTGAATTCCCCTTACTTGACATCCCGTTTTCCGAAATAAAATAAGGGTTCGGAAAAAGCAATTAAAAACAATTTTTGTGAAAAAGCCTTGTTACCAATGGGAAAGCCTCACCCAACTCTCTCCACAGGATAGGGGCGATAAAAAGAGCAAAGTTTAAGTCCTCTCCCCTGGAGAGGGATGAGTGAAGGCTTCGCGGGTTAGATGAGGCATAAAAAATAAGAGGATTATTTGATTTGATATGAGTACTTTCAGGAAGCATTATTTTTTAAAGAAAACATGGAAGATATTGTCGGCAACCTTTGTAGGGTTTATTGATGACAATGGATTGAAACTAAGTGCATCATTAGCTTATTATACCATTTTTTCTATCGCTCCCTTACTCATCCTGGTTATTTCAATTGCCGGCCTGGTATTAGGCCCAAAAGCCGCTGAAAATAAATTATACCCTGAAATTGCACATTATGTGGGCGCCCAGG
>NZ_CAIWNH010000325.1 GCF_903913935.1 uncultured Mucilaginibacter sp. | reverse complement strand
TTACTATTTTTTAATATTTTATTAATATACAGGATATGTTGGTATCGTTATTTTGTTAATTCCCTATCTGTAGTTTTTACTTTGACCAGGAGTTTACGGGAAGCAACGAAGCATGAGTTTTATCCTCCACCCCATTGATACCGTAGATCATATTAGTCCCGAAGATTTTACCGCTAATTATTTAAAACCGCGACGGCCATTAATTATCAAAGGACTCACCGATAATTGGCCAGCCAGGGAAAAATGGACACCCGGATACTTGAAACAGGTTGTTGGCAACAAAATAGTTCCGTTATACGATAACTCGAAAGCTGACCCATCAAAGCCAATCAATTCTGCAGCGGCTGAGATGCCTTTTGATGAGTATATCGACCTGATCATGTCGAAACCTACCGAGTTGAGGATCTTCTTTTTTAATATCTTTAAACAGGCGCCGCAATTGCTCAATGATATCGCCTTCCCAAAAGAACTAATGGGTGGTTTTATCGAAAGCATGCCGTCTATGTTCTTCGGCGGATCGGATTCGGTTACTTTTTTGCACTATGATATCGACCTGCCGCATATCTTTCATACCCATTTTGGAGGGAAAAAGCAGGTGATCTTGTTCGAAAACAAATGGAAACGCCGGTTATATTGTATCCCCAACGCCACTTACGCACTGGAAGATTATGATGTGCTGTACCCTGACATCAAAAAATTCCCGGCCCTTGAAGGCGTGGAAGGCACCGAAGCTTTTTTAGCGCATGGCGACACGCTGTTTATGCCAACCGGATACTGGCACTGGATGAAATACGTGGAAGGGGGTTATTCATTAAGCCTTCGTGCCTGGGATGCTTCTTTGTCACGCAAGACAGCCAGTGTTTATAACCTTGCCATAAAGGGCGGATTGGATAGTGTGCTAAAAATGACCTTTAAATCCAACTATGCCAGGTACCGCGAAAGCCTGGCCGTTAAGCGCGCGCATAGGGAACTGGCCGCTGGAAAGCCTTTTAAGTAAAGAGTCTTAAGGCAAATGGTAACGTTCAATGTCCATTAAGTTAATCTGAGTTCGAGACAAGAAAAACCTTTGCCCCATCGGGGCTACCGCTTTGTAGAAACCAAATACCAAGAATAATTGCCAGGTCAGTGGCTACCCTTCGCGAATTGGGTAGCCGCTGACGCGGCAAAATAACGGTTGAACATTGTGCTACAAAGCGGTAGCCCCGCGGGGGCATACTACAATAATATTCAATTTTTATTTCAAAATCACAGCAAACCGCCCAGCCAGTGAAACAGCAGGAGCGCCAGGTACTGCAGGATCAGTACTCCGTCTAAAAAGAAAAAATAATAGTATTCATTCTTTTCCCAGGTTGATTTAAAGATGAGCCAGCCCGCTAATGCCACCGTAATGGTTAGCGCAAAAAAATCAGTATTAAAACCGTTCCCGCGGAAAAGAAACAGCAAAACAACATAACCTGCAAGTAAAACCTGGCAAAATATATAGGCCTTCTTTTCGCCGTAGGCTACGGGGATGGTTTTCAGGCCCGATTGCTGGTCTTCAAAAAGATCACGGATATCAAAGGGTACGGTAAGGGCGGCTATCAGTAAAAAGCGTTTGGCGATCAGGATCGTGGTGTCGCGCATCGAAATTGTTGTAAAATGGATATGTTGCGCCTCCAAAACCGGCAATAAAACGGTGCTCATGGTCCACACGAGTGTGATCAGGAATTGTTTCAGCCCGGGGATATTCCTTAATCCGAATTTTTGTTCGCCCAGCGAAAACAAAGGGATACTGTAAGCGAAAGAAAGGGCAGCCAAAAATATGAGCAAAATCCTTGATTCCGTTGACATCAAAAAGAAAAGCGGAATGAGGGAAAGCAACGAAACAATGGTAAAAGTTACCATTAACCGGTAATGTGAAAAAAACCAGCGAACACGCCTGTATTGTGATTGTTCGGGATTTTTTGGCCGGGTTAATAAAATACTGAAATTATAAATGCCGATGGTAGAAGTGAAAAGCAACCAGGTAACTGATGCTACCGGTTTTGCCCCTGCCAGGTAGAAAGTTACAAGCCCCTGTGCTACGGCACACAATGCCATAAATACATTGCTGAAAAGCAAAAAGTCAAAAGCCTGCTGCAATATTTTCTTCATCGTTTTTCTGGATGGCAAACCGGCATTATTTAGCTCAGCGATTGTAAAGGATCTGGTCCGGCTTTTAATGTAAATATCGTAATCTCCGGCAATATTCCAACCCTTCCCCTGAAACCAAAAAAGCCATAGCCCACATTAACATAGATTTGCTGTTTGCTTTCACGGTAAAAGCCGGCCCACTCGTTATAAAGGTATTCAACCGGGCTCCATTGAAAAAGTTCTGTCCTCAATCCAAATTGCATACCATGGGTGTGCCCGGCAAAAACCATATCAATTTGCGGGTAATGCGGTAATACCTGTGCCCGCCAGTGCGATGGGTCGTGCGATAAAAGTAATTTCACCGGCAGATCATCGGTGTTTTTTACAGCCAGGTCCATCCGGCCATATTTTGGGAAACGGCTTAATTCGCCCCAGTTTTCGATTCCGAGGATACCGATTTCTTCGTTGCCGATCTTTAAACGGCGGTTCTCATTTCTTAACAAATCCCAGCCCATGTTTTTGTGGGTTTGTACCAGGTCATCCAGGTTCTTCTGTTTGGCTGCGGGCGAGGCCCAATCTGCGTAGTCGCCGTAATCATGATTGCCAAGAGAAGAAAATACACCTAAAGGCGCTTTTACCTTGCTGAAGATATCCTGGTAATCGCGCATTTCGTTGGTTTGCTCATTCACCAGGTCGCCAGTAAAGAATATCAGATCAGGTTTTTCGCCAAGCAGCATTTCAACCCCGCCCAAAACTGCTTTCTTATCAAAAAAACTGCCGGAATGGATATCTGAAATTTGCCCGAGTTTCATCCCGTCAAAAGCCTTGGGCAGGTTGGGCAGGTAAAGGTTATGCCGTTTTACCTGGTAATCATACAGGCCGCTTTTCATATTCAGCTTAAAAGCAGCCAGTGGCACGGCGCCTGCCAGCAGGCCCGCTTTTAGTAAAAATTCAGAACGCGGGATGGGAGTGGGCGGTTGTTTTGTTTCTACTGTCTCGATGCTGGTCTTTTTACGTTTCCTGCCGATGAAGATACTTAAACGGCGCAGGTCATCAACCAATAAAACTAAGGCAAAACAAGCTTTAAAAAGTAAAAGGCCAAAAAACGCAAGGACAATGACGAGCCTCAGCCCGAGATCGATCTTCACATATACCGCCAATAGCAAACTGCCAAGCAGCACGGTGGTTACCGTTACCCAGGTAATAAAAAACCACCTTTTACCAATAAATTTCCATTTTACAGAAAGCTTGCTCAGCCCTCTGAAAACGTAAACATCCAGCAATAATACAATGGCAATAAAAAAAAGCAGATTAAGCGTTACGCCTTCCATCATTAGGGCTTAAAGTGAAATATAATTAACGTGTTAGCAATAGAAAAACTCCCCTCTTGAGAGGGGGTGTATTGGCCTGTGATGTGGCAGGGGTGTGTTAGCGAACATACTCGTCAACACACCCCTCCACCCCTGCCTGCCGGCAGGCAGGCCTCTCAAGAGGGGAATCGCACAGGCCGTACTGCCTTTTTCTCTATTTTTTATCGCTAAACATGTGCAAAATTAATAGCGGTCGTCATCAATATCAAGATCGTCGTCATCGGGCTGCAGGTTAAACAGGCTGTTAAACATATCCGAAAACGCAAAGCCATTATCAAGGAAGCCTTTGTTCAGCTGCGAAAATTCCGACAGGCCATGTAAAACAAATTCCATCATTAATAATTCCTGGTTCTCTGTTAACCGGGGATGTAATTTTTTTACAAGGCTCTTTAATCCATTAACGGCATTAAGCGCTTTTTTGTATTCATGCAGCGGCAATTCGTCAATCACGGCTAAATTATTGCCGTCGCCAAACCAGTTGATGATCTCGGCATAGGGATTTGGGGCCTTTGCTTTCTTTGTTTTTTCGGGATCGGGAAAAAACTGCAGCAGCAGGGTTTTTATGGCTTTACCGATCAGGATATTCGCCACTTTGCCCGGGCCTTCCAGTTCGCCTTCGTATACCAGCTCAATTTTGCCGGTAATGGCAGGGATCACGCCCAGGAAATCTGAAATGCGGACGAACGTATTTTTTTCGCCATTGATCAGCATCCGCCGTTCGGCGTTGCTTACCAGGTTTTCAAATGCCGATATGGTTAAACGCGCCGAAACACCTGATTTTTTGTCGATAAACTCGGAATTCCTTGCCTCAAAAGCAATTTGTTCCACCAGGTCTTTTACCAGGTCATCCACTTCGATGGCCGAGCGTTGCTCAGCGGTAAGTGATGCTTCCTGCTGGGTAATTTTTCGCGAAACATCGATGGTACGCGGGTAGTGCGTTAAGATCTGGCTTTCAATCCGGTCTTTTAACGGAGTAACGATAGAGCCGCGGTTGGTATAATCCTCAGGGTTTGCCGTAAACACAAACTGTATATCCAGCGGCAGGCGCAGTTTGAATCCGCGGATCTGGATATCTCTTTCCTGCAGAATGTTAAACAGGGATACCTGGATCCGTGCCTGCAGATCGGGCAATTCATTGATCACGAAGATGCCGCGATGTGCGCGTGGGATCAAACCAAAATGGATCACGCGTTCGTCTGAGTACGTCAGTTTCATGGTTGCCGCCTTGATTGGGTCGACATCACCGATCAGATCGGCAACCGTCACATCAGGCGTAGCCAGTTTTTCAGTATAGCGCTCAGAGCGGTGGATCCAGCCGATGGGGGTATCATCACCTTTGGTAATAATTTCATTATGCCCGAACCAGGATATAGGCGCCAAAGGGTCATCATACAATTCCGATCCTTCAATATAAGGCATATATTCATCCAGCAGGTTCACCAGCAGGCGGGCAATCCGGGTTTTAGCCTGCCCGCGCAAACCCAGCAATAAGATATTATGGCGTGAAAGAATGGCAGTTTGCAGGTCGGGAATAACGGTATCCTCGAAACCGATGATCCCTTCAAAGCCTCCCTCGCCATGCTGCAATTGTTTGATCAGGTTTGCCCTTAATTCTTCTTTAACCGACCGGCTTTTATAATCCGTCTTTTTTAACTCGCCGACGGTTCTGATATTTAATAGTTTGTTCATCTTTTTAATTTGAAAATTTGATGATTTGAAAATTTGAAAATGAAGAGCAAAATATCTTCAAATTTTCAAATTGGCACATCTTCAAATGCGTTTATATATTACTGCTCACTTCGATCAGGTTTTGATCTGGGTCGCGAAAATAGATAGAGGTTACTTTTCCGGTTGCGCCGGGCCGCTGCACTATTCCTTCAATTGCTATATTTTTGTTTTCGAGTTCTGCTTTGATCTGCTCCACAGATTCCTTTACTTTAAAGCCGATGTCAATTGCCCCCGGCGTAGGAATGTGCGCCTCCGGACTAAACCGCATTCCTTTTTGGTGCAGGGTAAATCGTTGGTCGCCGAATTTTAAGGCTCTTTTCCTGGCTGTAATTATTTCGATCTCCATCCCTAAAATATCCCGGTAAAACGCGCAGGTTTCCTCAACGTCCTTTACGGTTAATACCAGGTGGTTGATGTGGTCAATGGTCATAATATTTAATTTGAAAATTTGATGATTTGAAAATTTGAAAATGAAGAATCAAAACATCTTCAAATTTTCAAATTGACACATCTTCAAATCAACGTACTGTTTTCCTCCGGTTCCGGATGTAATCTTCAAAAATATATTCGCCCAGGCCATTCAGCGAGCTGTAAAAGGCTTTACCGCCGTTTGTCTCCGTAAATTTACGCACAAACTGTTGCAGGTAAGGGTCTTTGGCGATCATAAACGTGGTGATCGGTATTTTTAAGCGTTTGCACTGGGCCGCCATATTCAGTGTTTTGTTAACCACTTTACGGTCGAGACCGATGCTGTTTTTATAATATTTAGTTCCTTCTTTTAAACAGGTGGGCTTGCCATCAGTAATCATAAAGATCTGCTTGTTATGGGTTTTACGTCTGCGGAGCAGATCAGTAGCCAATTCCAACCCGGCGTAGGTATTGGTATGATAAGGGCCAACCTGCAAATAGGGCAGGTCTTTTAGCGTTATGGGCCAGGCGTCATTGCCAAAAACAACAATGTCCAGCGTGTCTTTCGGGTATTTAGTGCGGATCAGCTCGGCAAGGGCCATGGCCACTTTTTTGGCCGGGGTTATCCTGTCCTCACCGTAAAGGATCATAGAGTGCGAAATATCGATCATCAGCACGGTGGAAGTAAGGGTTTTGTAATCCATTTCCTCCACTTCCAGGTCGCGTTCGGTCATCATAAAATCGCCGATGCCATGGTTAACCTGCGCGTTATGGATGGATTGCGTCATATTAATCTGGTCGGAGCTGTCGCCAAATTCAAACTCACGCCGCTCGGCATTTTTTTCATCGCCCTGGCCCGATTGAGGCGAACGGTGGTTGCCTTTGCCCGATTTTTTCAGCTTGCCGAAAATTTCTTCCAGCGCTGATTCGCGAATGCTTTGTTCGGTTTTGGCGGTGATGTTAAAATTGCCTTTTTCGTTATCTTCGGTGAGGTAGCCTTTTTGCTTCAGGTCGTCAATAAAATTACCCATCCCGTATTTGTTATTGGTAATGTTGTATTGCTTATCCAGCTCATTCATCCAGGCCAAAGCTTCGCCAGCATCGCCGGCGGTGTAGTTGAGCAATTCCAAAAATAACTTTAGTAAATCTTCAAACCCGCCTTTTGGAATCTGGCTGGGTTTATACTTCGAGAATTCAAAACCACGCATACGGTACCCTTTCTGATATAAAGAAACGGATTATTTTTTTGAAAAGTTTGAGGAGGGGGGTAATTTATTGGAATTGTTAGGAAAGGATGACAAAGCTCCTGTTGTTTGAAGTTCATTTTTTTTACCCTCTTTGCCGATTTCGGCAGAGAGGGTCGACCAGCGTAGCGTAGTCGGGGTGAGTAGACTCGCCGCCATGCATTGGCGCCAATGTCCGCCGGGTTGATTCACCCGGTCTTTGCTTCGCTCGACCACCCTCTCTTTTGCAGGCAAAAAAGAGGGTAGCTGCAGTGATTTTTATATTTTGGAGAGCTAAATCTCAACCCACATAGGAGGAATATTAATCTTTTGATGCAGTTTCGGATTCTAACATGGTAAGTAATTTGGTTTGTTTATCAATCCAAAAATACGATCTCCAAACTTTATCGGTTTTTTGGTCAAGTTCCATTTTAACACTTTGTTTTAATTCCTTAACAACGAGATAGGCTTCTTCGAAGATTCCATCGTCACCACCACCGAATAAAAATTTATTAGTGTCATTCATTACTATCGATCTGTTTTTATAAGCGTTTTCCGTGGCTGTTATAATGCTGTCTCTTTTGTTTAAAATTGGGACTATCGAAAGAAAGTATGCGAAAGATTTAATTTCGCTTAACCGTCTTTCGACTAATGGGTAATTACAATTGAAAGCCAAAGAATAGAATTTGCCTCGTTGCTGATAAATAATAATGTTTTCGATTTGGGTATATCCATCAGCTTCGCAGATATTATGCTTCTTCGTGGTTGATGTCTTTCTAATAAAGCAACCTGCACAATATTGGTGATAGTACTCAATCGTATCAATATGACTATTTTGTAATGAGTCAATTTTGTGTGATACCCATTCTTTTAAATTTACCTCCTGAGCATAAGTATAATTTATACCCAACACAGTCAAAAAGAAACTTAAAAGCCAGAATTTCATTTAAGATCAATCAAGCGATAAAACACTTTCATCATAAACCGGATTAGCCCCCCGTTTACCAGCCACAAAGGCGCCGATTTTACAGGCTGTTTCCAGAATCTGCGGCATGGGCTGTCC
>NZ_CAIWNH010000324.1 GCF_903913935.1 uncultured Mucilaginibacter sp. | reverse complement strand
GTCTCCGTGATCTCTGTGGTTAAATTTTACCACAGAGTACTCAAAGAAGGCGCAGAGAGACAAAGAGTTTTTATAGCGCAAATATAATTTTGTAGAATCCGTCTTTGTTGTACTTATGATACAGCCTCGGGTATACTGACATGACAGCAGGGAACGTAAGTATTGGGTCTCTACGGATGTTTATTACTTATTTTACCGGCTTCTTCCAGTTCCGAGTCGATCTGGTCATCATATTTGAAACGGTACAGTTCCCATTCGTTTCCGGGTTTATAAAACATAAAAGTAAACCGGTAGGGCTGATTTTCGAATTTGACCAGGTAACTATAGAAAAACAGGCTTGGCGACGCACTTTTCTGAGCGATCAATTCATGCCCCATGTATTTACCCGCTGACAGGGGCAGTGAATCTAATTTGGCTTTTAAAACCGGGAGCTGCGGCAGGTTAGCCAGCAATTTATTGGTACCAAAAAGGTAGTCGATGGCTGTATCTGCACCGTTGTCTTTATATTTTTTAAAAAAGGCATCTATAATCGCCGGTACTGATTTAGGTGCAACTATTGGTTTTGCAGCTGCAGGTGCAACAAGCGCTTTTGCAGCCTTTTTTGCAGGCGCTTGTGCCATAACGCCAAGTGTACCCAGGCAGATGGCTGCCGCCAAAAGTATTGACCGGCCAAACATCGGTTTTAAAGCTAATTTTTTCATATCAGGCAGTTTAAAAACGTAAAGTAATAAAAAAACCTGCTATTTGCGTAGCAGGTTTATATTTTGGTTGGAATGAGTTGTAAAGGTCGCAAAAGTTAAAACCCTTACAACGTTTAAAACCTTTACAACTTACTTAGTCACATACATCACTTCCTTTACCGCCTTGATCACTCTTTCAGGGTTCGGAAGGTATTCTTGTATCAATGTTGGTGCGTAAGGCAATGGAACGTCGCCGCCCATAATACGCAATACCGGTGCGTCCAGGTAATCAAAAGCATCTTTTTGTACCTTAAAGGCAACTTCGGTAGCTATTGAGCCTAAAGGCCAGCTTTCTTCAACAATAACCAAACGATTTGTTTTTTTAACAGAGTTGATCACGGTATCATAGTCAATCGGGCGCACAGTACGCAGATCGATCACTTCAGCATGGATGCCTTCTTTTTCAAGCTCGGCAGCCGCGGCATTTACCACTTTCATTATTTTACCAAAACCAACCAGCGTTACATCTGATCCTTCTTTGGTGACATTGGCTTTGCCAAGCGGGATATAATAAGTTTCTTCAGGAACCGGGCCTTTATCACCATACATCAATTCAGATTCCATAAAAATTACGGGATCTGGATCAATAATACATGATTTTAACAAGCCTTTAGCATCATACGGATTTGAAGGTACCACTACCTTTAAGCCCGGGCAATTGGCGTACCAGTTTTCAAAACACTGGCTGTGCTGTGAGCTTAGCATACCTGCATTACCTGTGGGGCCGCGAAAAACGATAGGGACTGAGAATTGTCCGCCGCTCATCGACATGATCTTGGCAGCGCCGTTGATGATCTGGTCGATAGCCACCAATGAAAAGTTAAAGGTCATAAACTCAATGATCGGCCTTAAACCATTCATTGCCGACCCTATACCGATCCCGGTAAATCCGGCTTCGGAGATGGGGGTATCAATTACCCTTTTTTCGCCAAATTCATCAAGCATGCCCTGGCTTACTTTATAGGCGCCGTTATATTGGGCAACCTCTTCACCCATCAGGTATATATTCTCATCCTTGCGCATTTCTTCGTTCATTGCTTCCCGGAGCGCTTCTCTGAATTGTATTTCTCTCATTGTACTATAATGCTTTTTTGCGAACGCAAATATAAGCAATGAAGTGTGATTTGCAATTTGTGGTGATTTTAGCTCAATAATTTTACTATTTAAGGAAAAAACCTCAGGCGAAAACCGCCAAACCGCCGTTTTATTCCAGCTTTAGGATAAAGAATAACATCGGAACGTATAAAAAAACGAAGTTTGAGAAACTTCGCTTTTTTTTAACAGTACAACTGCCAACTATACCGACTTATTCCTTTCGCTCACCCTTCATTTCTGAAGCTATTTTCAACGCTTTATAGGCATTTACGATCCCGCCGGTTTTTGAAAGCGATGCAAAATCAACTTTTTGGGTTTTATCGCCCGGTTTAACCACCATGGTGCCGGTTAACGGGGTTGCTGATGCTAAAATGGCATGTTTCACCTGGCTTGCGGTCAGGTTGGGGTAATATTCTAAAATCAACGCGGCAATACCGGTAACAATAGGCGACGAGAAGCTGGTACCGTCGGCGGTGTTAAATTCGGCATCCATATCAATCGAGGTAACTTTAACACCCGGAGAAAAAATATCAACACTCTTTTTGCCATAGTTACTAAAATCGGCAGCGAGGTTTTCACCCAGCTTAGGGCCCGAGGCGCCTACGCTGATCACATTGTCAGTAGTCGTTCCATCCAGGTAGGTATCATTTGGAAATTCGGGCTTCGCGTCCATATCCTGCCCGTCATTTCCTGATGCCATTACCAGCAGCACATCATGTGCAGCGGCGTATTTAAACGCGGCACCTACCCAATCTTTATGTGGTGAGAGTTTTTTACCAAAGCTCATGTTAACTACTTTTGCGCCATGGTCAACGGCGAAACGGATGGCATTGGCGATATCCTTATCATATTCATCCCCGTTGGGTACCGCTTTTATCGACATGATCAGAACATTGTCAGCTATACCATCAATACCGTAGCCATTGCCACGTACCGCACCGATCAACCCGGCAACACCGGTACCGTGCGAGCAATCAGGTGTTTTTAATATGTTATTGCCATAAGGCTTGCCGTCGTTAACATCAGGGTCGTCACCTACAATTTTTGCACGGGCATCCAGATCGGGGTTTACCGTGTTATTTTGTTTGGCATAATATTCAGTCAGGTCTTTCAGCACCTTGGCATTATCGGTGCTGTCCCCAATTTGTGTAAATACCGATTGCCAAACGGTTTTGCTTTGTACAAGGGTATCATTGGTTGTGGTGATCTTTTCAAGATCAGCTTTATTAAAGGTCTGGTCCGACCGTAGTTTCAGCTCTTTTTTGATATAATAATTAGTAGCCGAAAGCACATTCACTTCCATTGTTAGGTCCTTTATTTCGGCCTGGGCTTTGTTATAGGTAGTATCGTAGGTAGCTTTTACACTTTGCCAATATGCAAATTCCTTTTCCTGCCCGGCAGGGGCAGTTGTTGTGCCGGCATATTTATCTTTTAGTTTATAGTACTGCCGTACCTCTTCGGTAGTTTCCGTGTAATCTACTTTTCCGTCTTTTCCGCCTAAGAAGTCCCAGCCATGTGCATCGCCAACATAAGGGTCAGTCTTCACTGGGTTTGTCCATAAAACGCTTTTAAGGTCATTTTGTGTGGTGTCAATACCGCTGTCTATAGTGGTTACAACAACGGTTTTACTTTTTTTGCCTTTTAAAAACTGGTAGGCCTGGGTAAGGCTTACGCCATAAAAACCATCCGTTTTTAAATCCATCTGGTGCCATGTCTTTGGCGGGTCGGGTTCGGTTTTTACCGCGGGTTGTGCAAAAGTGTTCAGGCTGACTAGCAGCGCCCCGCATAACATCGAGCCCAGGGCGTAGTTTTTTAGTTTATGCATGTATATTAGTAGTTGTAGTTGTAAAAAGTTGTAAGGGTTGTAGTTGTTGTAAGGGTTGTAAGAGGTGCAATTCCAACATTTGCAACCCTTACAACTTTTCCAACTTAATCCAACTCAAATTTAATCCCTTGTGCAAGGGGTAACGTTTTTGAATAATTTATAGTATTTGTCTGGCGTCTCATATACACTTTCCAGGCATCGGACCCCGATTCGCGGCCGCCGCCGGTTTCTTTTTCACCGCCGAAGGCACCGCCGATTTCGGCGCCGGATGTGCCAATGTTCACATTTGCTATCCCGCAATCAGAACCTGCACAGGATAAAAATAGTTCTGCCTCGCGCAAATTATTTGTCATAATAGCTGAGGAGAGCCCCTGTGGCACACCATTTTGCAGTGCGATGGCTTCTTCCAGCGTTTTGTATTTGATCAGATACAATATCGGTGCAAATGTTTCATGCTGAACGATGGCATAATCATTTTCCACCTCGGCAATGCAGGGCTTTACATAGCATCCTGAATCATATTGGCCGCCTTCAAGTTCGCCGCCTTCAACTACGAATTTCCCGCCTTCCGCTTTACATTTTTCGATAGATTGACGATATGATTTAACGGCATCCTTATCGATCAGCGGCCCCATGTGGTTATTTTCATCCAGCGGGTTGCCTATTTTGATCTGCCCGTAGGCCCTCACCAGTTTTTGTTTAAAGCTTTCGTAAACGCTTTCGTGGATGATAAGCCTCCGGGTGCTGGTACAACGTTGCCCGGCAGTACCTACTGCGCCGAATACAGCACCAATGAGTGACATATCCAGGTCTGCGTTTTCGCTGATGATGATGGCATTATTGCCGCCAAGCTCCAGCAAGCTCCGGCCAAGCCTTGCCCCTACTGCTGCGCCCACAGCCTTACCCATCCGGGTTGAACCGGTAGCAGAAACTAACGGCATATGGGTATCGTTAGACATCAGCTCGCCTATTTCCCTGTCGCCGATCACCAGGCAGCTAACGCCTTCGTCAATATTGTGTTTTTTGAATATCTCCTGCGCAATGTGCTGGCAGGCAATGGCTGTTAAAGGTGTTTTTTCTGAAGGTTTCCAGATACAAACATCCCCGCAAACCCAGGCCAGCATAGCATTCCAGCTCCAAACAGCCACCGGGAAGTTAAATGCCGAAATAACGCCTACAATGCCCAAAGGGTGGTATTGCTCATACATCCGGTGGCTTGGCCGTTCAGAATGCATGGTTAAACCGTATAACTGGCGGCTCAGGCCCACGGCAAAGTCTGCAATATCAATCATTTCCTGCACTTCGCCATAACCTTCCTGCAGGCTTTTGCCCATCTCGTAGGATACCAGTTTGCCAAGGTCTTCCTTTTTATCGCGCAGCGCATTGCCAATTTCGCGAACAATTTCACCGCGTTTAGGCGCCGGAACGGTGCGCCAGTTGATGAAAGCTTTGGCAGCCTGCTCAACCACATGGTTATAATTATCTGCAGTAGCTATTTTAACGGAGGCTATTTTTTTGCCGTCAACAGGGGATATAATTTCTTTTATGGAGGCCGAAGCGCTGCTTCCCCAGTTGCTTCCCGTACTAAAGGCCTCGTTTATGTCGTTTATGTGTAAACGATTCAGAATTTCTGAAATATTAAAGTTCATATGTTTACTTTTGTCAAAGGTAAAAATCTTTAAGGCAATTTATATCAACTCGTCATTTGCCATCAAAATCATTTGCATTAATTATCAGGACTTTGTAATTAATCGTGTTGACAATGTTTGAATGTTGATAACTAAATTGTATAATGGAGTTTTAATACTTGTAATTTAATCTCATGTTAAGTTCAATAGAGCGAGTTTAAAGTCTTAACTGTATATGTTCTGAAACAAAATTGAATGGAAGAAGAATTTGAATTTGGTTATACCGAAGATGCAAAGTTTTCGGTAGAACGGTACGAAGAAATGATTCGCAATCATGATCAGTACTTTTTTGATGCCCAGGCGTTTGAGAACATCATCGACTATTATATCGAAAAGAACGACCCGCCTAAAGCCTTGCAAGTAGCAGAGTATGCCCGAAACCAGCATCCTTTTGCCGCAGTTTTTTTAATTAAACAAGCCCAGCTTTTAGTAGTGACCAATAATGTGGCCGGGGCATTTGCCGCGCTTGAAAAAGCCGCCATGCTGGAAGCTTCGGACCCGGATATTTATATTATTCGCGGCAACCTGTACGAAAGTATGGAACGCTATGGCGAAGCTTTGGAAAATTATGAGAAGGCGCTGGAGCTGGCTGAGGATACTGATGAAGTTTTACTGCATATAGCTTATGTTTACCAAAACATGGGCGACTACGAAACTTCCATCACATACCTTAAGCTTTGCTTAAAGCAAAACATGGAAAACCAGGATGCCCTTTACGAACTGGCTTTTTGCTATGACGTTTTGGACAACCAGCAGGAAAGCGTTACGTTTTATCAGCAATATATTGATAACGAACCTTACAGCTATGCTGCATGGTACAACCTGGGCAATGCCTTTACTAAATTAAGTTTATTTGAAAAGGCGATAGATGCATATGACTATGCCATTTTAATAAAAGATAATTTCGCGTCGGCCTATTTTAATAAAGGCAATGCATTGGTAAACCTGGAGAAATATGCTGACGCAATAGAAGTTTACCGCCAAACATTTGAGTACGAACAACCTAATGCCGATACTTATTGTGCAATCGGGGAATGCTACGAAAAGCTGGAGCAAATGGACGATGCGCGTGCTTTTTACAAAAAATCAGTGAAGATGGATCCAAAACTGGCTGATGCATGGTTCGGGATTGGCGTTACACTTGATTTTGAAGAACGCTATTTTGAGGCGCTGCATTTTTACAAAAAAGCACTTGACCTTGATATTGCCAATGCGGATTACTGGTTTGCCATTGCCGATGCGGAATACAAACTGGGCCATATGGAAGAGTCGGAGCAAGCTTACGAAAAAGTAGTAGAGCTTAATCCTATTGATGTGGATGCCTGGCTGGATTATTCATCTATATTATACGAACAGCAGCGCCTGGTTGACGCGATAGAAGTGATTGCGCAAGCCATAAAGTGCAACCCGGATGCGGCAGAACTTTATTACCGGATGGTGGCTTATTTATTTGCCAAAGGCGACTATAACGAGGCCCTTACTCATTTGGAAATGGCCCTGTCCGCCGACCCGGAAAAACACTATATCCTGTTTGATTATTTGCCGCAGTTGCAAAAAAACAAAGTGATCGTTGATATTATTAACAGGTATACGAAATAGATGTGCGGATGTGCAGATTTCAGATGTGCAGATGAAGAAATAAAAGGACTAGCAAAACAGCCTGATTAACGTATTTAATCGGGCTGTTTTGTTTAGAATAGCAAACTCTATCGCACTTGTCTGCTTCGCGGATTAAATCATTCTAACATCCAAACATTTTTCCTCATCCGCACATCCGCACATCCGCACATCTGCACATCTGCACATCAGCATATCTGCACATCTGCACATCTGCACGTCAGCACATCTACCCATCAGCATATCTGCACATCAAACTTGCACATCTGCACATCTTTCCCCATCTTTGCTGCCATTAAAACTTTTAGTTATAGTCTATAACTAATCCGAATTTATGAATTACCAGATGAATAACCTTCCGGAGCGCGCGGTGAAACCCCGAAACAGCGGCATAACTATGGTTATGGATAAAGGGCTTAGTTTACGACAGGTTGAAGATTTTATAGAAGTAGCCGGTACCCACACTGATATTGTTAAACTGGGCTGGGCCACTTCTTTTGTAACCCCCAAACTGCAGGAGAAACTGGACATCTACCGCAGCGCCGGTATTCCGGTTTATTTTGGCGGGACTTTATTTGAAGCATTTTTGATACGAAACCAGTTTGACGACTATTGCCGCATCCTGGATAAATACAAAATGGAGTATGTTGAAGTATCAGATGGCTCTATTGAAATTGAACATGAAGTAAAATGCGAATACATCCAAAAGCTGAGTAAACTTGTAACGGTGATCTCAGAAGTAGGCTCAAAGGACGTTCAAAAGATATTTGCACCATACAAATGGATCAAACTGATGAAGGCCGAAATTGAGGCCGGTTCGTGGAAGGTGATCGCCGAAGCCCGCGAAAGCGGGAATGTGGGTATTTACCGCGATTCCGGCGAGGTACGCCAGGGCCTGGTAGATGAGATCTTAACACAGATCCCCGAAGAAACCATCATTTGGGAAGCCCCGCAAAAAGCGCAGCAGGTATGGTTCATCAAACTTATCGGCGCAAATGTAAATTTAGGCAACATCGCCCCGGCAGAAGTTATCCCGCTGGAGACCCTACGCCTCGGTATCAGAAGCGATACGTTTGATCATTTTTTGTAGAGAAGCCTTCCGCTGTTATTCCCCCTTTAGGGGGCCAGGGGGCTAGCCCCTATACTTCTTCCACCACCCCGAAACATACGGCTTCAATTCAGTAGGCTTACCCGGCTCGGGAACAAATAATTGAATATCCTTTTCTTTGGCATAGCCTATCAACCTTTCAATAGGCTCATACCAGGCATGCGGGGCCAGGTTAAAGGTACCCCAATGGATGGGCATCATGATTTTACCTTTCAGTGCAAGGTGTGCGTTTGAGGCATTATCGGGCCCCATATGGATATCCGCCCAGTATTGGCCATATGCGCCAATTTCAAGCATGGTCAAATCAAAAGGCCCAAATAAATTGCCGATCTCTTCAAAACCCGGAAACCATCCTGAATCGGCCCCGAAAAATATATTATGTGTATTACCCTTTATCACAAAAGATGACCATAAGGTTTCATTTCGCCCGATGATCCCCCTGCCGCTGAAATGCCTTGCAGGCATAGCGGTGAGCACGCAATCCGCACCTATCATTACACTATCTCCCCAATCCATCTCGGTAATAAAATTTTTTAACAGGCCCCATCTTTCCAGGTGCCGCCCTACGCCTAGCGAACAAAAGAACGGGATATTTTTACCGGCAAAAAACTTTATCGTTGCTTTATCCAGGTGATCGTAATGGTCGTGCGAAACGATCACCGCATCCAGTGGCGGCAGGTCCTCCAGCGCTAAGGGCGGCTCAAAAAAACGCTTTGGCCCCATGAAGGATAAAAACGAAACTCTTTCGCTCCATACAGGGTCGGTTAGGATCCGTTTACCGTCGATCTCGATCAACAAACTGGAATGCCCTACCAGGGTAACGCGCAAACCACTTATGGGCGGGGTTTGGAAAACAGAGAGGTCCGTTTTAAATGGGCCGATAGTTTGTTTAGGATTATTTTCGGCCTTATTGTTAATATATTCTTTTAGGATGGGCACCATCTTGCCGAACCCGGCCTCATCGGTAGGAATTGGGTTAAGGAATTTCTTACCCTTTTTTTTAGCGCCGGTTAAACTCATATGTCATTATCAAATCAATCAAATATACCCTTTGAAGGCATAAGTTAGAAAAGCATCAACCTAAATTGTTACATCCAGTTAGTTGCATTAAACCTGATAAACGGGATTTGTTTCCCTTTGGATGTAATTAGATGGCTATTTTTGTAGAAAAATGACAGCCTGCCTGCAAAACTCTTCTAACAGAGGCGGGAGGGCCGTTCCCAAATACGGTTGTGACGAACCGAAAGTATGGTCGGCGCCAGGTATCACTACCAGTTCTGCAGCAGGCTGGGCCGCTTTCAATTCTTCGGCGCAGCTTAAGGCAACAGTAGGATCGGCATCCCCATGGACAATAAGCCAGGGGTGTTTGATTTCTTTTGCTTTCGCGATGATGTCAAGGCGGGCCAGGTTTTTATCCAGGTCTTCTAAAAGGGTTTTCTTTAAAGGCAGTTCCTGCCCGGTTCGTTTATTCAACACATAGGTGATTCCTTGCAGGCGCCACTGGGGCTCTATTTCAGGAGCCCACAAATTCCGGAAGTCCGAGATAGATGCCATCGTAACCAGTTTTTTTACCCTCTGGTCTTCTGCCGCTTTGATGATACTTAATCCGCCGCCCATGCTGTGCCCCATCAAATACACCCATGGCTCCGAAGGCATCGCCGATCCGCCGCAGGCAAAATCGATCACTGCGTTAAGGTCATCAAGCTCCATGGTAAAAGTATTATCCGCAAACGCGATCAGGTCGGCAAAATCAGTTGGATGTGCAACGGTAGTGCCGTTATGTGAAAAGTTGAACTTTAAAAACCTGAAACCATTTTCGGCAAAATAATGAGCCACCAGGTTATGCGATCCCCAGTCCTTAAAGCCCTTAAAGCCATGCGCAAAAACTACCATCGGCGCCTTCTTTAAAGTATCGTCAAAGGTCAGGTCCATCTGCATGCCGCGGCCCTTAGCGCCGGGGAGGGTAAAATATTGTTTTTTGATCATGATTAGTTATGAAACAAAAGTAGACTATTTTAACCTATTAATTTTTGTGTACCACCACGCCCACAAAATCAGCAGCGGCTGCAACAACACCAGCCGCAGCCAGCCAATAAACGGCGTTACTTTCAAATCGCCCAGCATAAAGGGCGCGTCGATCACCATTTTGATATGGACGGGTAAAAAAGCAATCAGCATCAATATGATTCCCCATGCGGCCAGCCTGCGGCTTCGACCGAATAGGAGCATGACGGCAAAACCGATTTCGAAAATACCTGCTGCAATATTCAAAATTTCAGGATGAGGAAAGTAAGGCGGTATTATTTTGATGTAGGAAGCCGGATTCCTGAAATGGTTAAGGCCTGCTGCACCATACCCGATTACCATAATGACGAGGCTTATTTTTTTAAGTTTATGCATGATTTTTGATATAAAATTTTTTAAAAGGGCTTTTTCACCAAATAAATACGATAAAAACGGCCTTTGGATTCAATTTGTAATCATTCTAAATACATCGGTATGACAAAGTGTTGACACGTGATGTGGTTTATCCTATTATTTTTGTCGGGTTAAATTTTAAAATTGCTTTGAAGTATCTAAAGGTAATCGCTTTTACGCACAAACAGATCGAGCTGAAGGAGTTGGGAAAATTGGTGATTTGCCAGGAAAATCTAACAGATAAACTTCACCGGGTTAAACAGGAATTCGGTATTTCGGAGATTTTTTACCTGGGTACCTGCAACCGGGTTGAGTTTGTGATGATCACCGACCGCGTGGTGGATAAAGAATTCGCAAAGCAATTTATGTACTCGCTGCAAATGGGCCTGTGCCCTGTTTCAACCAGCGCATTTTTAGAAGCCGCCGCTATTTACGAAAACCGCGAAGCGCTTGATCACCTGTTACGTACTTCGTGCTCACTGGAAAGTTTGATTGTAGGTGAAAAAGAGATTCTGGCGCAATTACGCAAAGCTTATGATAGCTGCCGCGAGGCCGGTCTTACCGGCGACGGGCTGCGCATGTTTATGAACTGCGTGGTTAAAACCGCAAAAGAGGTTTATACGCATACCAATATTTCAAAGAACCCGATTTCGGTGGTCTCGCTGGCTTACCGAAAGTTAAAGGACCTGAAACTTTGCACGAATGCCCGCGTACTGATCATCGGCGCAGGCGAAACCAACCTAAATCTATCCAAATACCTTCAAAAGCACAAATTCACCAATTTCACCATATTTAACCGCACCCTGTCAAAAGCCAAACAACTGGCAGCTGACCTCAACGGGGAAGCGTTTGACCTGGAGGCTTTAAAAAGCTATAAAAAAGGGTTTGATGCCATCATTACCTGTACATCATCAGTTGAACCAATCATCACGCCCGAAATATATGCGGGCTTATTGAATGGCGAAACCGACAGGAAAACGATCGTCGACCTTGCCGTCCCGAATGATACGGCGCCAGAAGTGCTTGAACTGTTCCCGGTTAACTTTATTGAGGTGCACTCTTTAAATGAAGTTGCCAAAAAGAACCTGCAGGAACGCTATGAAGAACTTAGCGACGCTGAAGCCATCATCAACGATAATATAACCGCTTTTTTACTGGAACTAAAACAACGCCGCATTGAAGTGGCTATGCGCCAGGTACCCGAAAAGATCAAAGAGATCCGCAATACTGCCATTAACTCCGTTTTTGCAGAAGAGGTGCAGGGCATGGACCAGCAAAGCCGCGATGTGCTGGAGAAAGTGATCAACTACATGGAGAAAAAATATATCAGCGTCCCCATGATCATGGCGAAGGATATATTGATCAATAATTGATCAGTCGATTTTCCTTTCAAATTTTTAATTTTTTTTCTCTTTGAAATAGCAATTACAGCCTGGAAAATGGCTTTTAACGCGTAGGCTCATGTGGAGCCTTAAAAACGATTCCAATTTTTTCTATAAACAGGTTGAGGCTGTCTCAAAAGTCGATTGTATCAAAAGGCTACCAAATAATATTTGCCTCGGCGATCTTTGCGTTCTCGTCTCCGTGATCTCTGTGGTTAAATTTTACCACAGAGTGCTCAAAGAAGGCGCAGAGAGGCACAGAGTTTTTATAGCGCAAAATATAATTTTGTATAATCCG
>NZ_CAIWNH010000323.1 GCF_903913935.1 uncultured Mucilaginibacter sp. | reverse complement strand
CCATACCGAGACCGTTGAAAAAATAGGAGACGCGCTATTGCACCCTATCCAGTTTGAGGAATTTTGCGGGCGGGTATTTTATTCAGCGTACCTGTTTAACCGCCTTCCTGAGTATAATATTTTGCCCGTCGGGGATGACATATACCTGGAAGCAATGCCTTTGCGCGGTTTGAGTAGCAAGCCTTTATTTGACGACTGGATGCCAAAAACCTACGGGCAGGTGCTGGAAAGTTTCTGGAAAAACTGGAACTTTTTGCTGTTCGAGATTATCAAAAATCCCGAACAGCCGATGAGTTTTTTATTTAATGCTGACGGCAGCCTGATCAATGGATCCACGATTGAACTTTCTCGCTGACTTGCATCAAAAAATCATGTGCGGTGTGTGGATGCAGAATGATAGTAAGCAACAGGCCACTTAAGGCGCCAAACATATGTGCATCGTGGTTAACATTGTCCTGTGCCCGTTTTGAAGCGTAATTACAATATACCAGATACAACGCCCCGAAAACAATTGAATAAATTGGAAAAGGGAACGGAATGATGTACATGGATCCCATAGGGTTGTACATGATATAGCTGAATATTACCGCACTAACCGCGCCCGATGCACCAAGGCTATGGTACCAATCGTCATTCCGGTGTTTATATACTGTAGGCAGGTCGCTTAAAATTAAACTGAGCGTATAAAGCAAACCAAATTGCCAATGGCCTAAAACCGGTTCCAGTTGAAACGCAAAGAAATAATAAGAAAGCATGTTAAAAAACAGGTGCATCCAGTCATTATGAATAAGACCGCTGGTAATAACGGTATAAATCCGGTAGCCTTTTGAAACACTGGCCGGGTGCAATATCAGGTTGCTGTAAAGCGTGTCATTATAAAAAGCCCATAAAGAGGTGGCTATGGTAATTGCAAATATGAACGAGGCCACCGGCGCAGTCATGATAAGCTGCATCATGCCGGAATCTTCGGCCTGCAATAGGATATGGGTCATTTTAAATCAAGTTTTGTATCAGTAAGCAACCTGCCTACCGGGTAGCGAAGGTATGTTTTTTCGAAATAGGTAGAATTACGGTACACAAAATATAATTGTGCCGAAGCGCTGGCGGCAAGTTTAGGGTCTTTCAATTTCTCATCCTCCAGTTTTTTCTTCAGGTCAGGGTCTTTTTTTAATAAGTCAGCGGCCACATCCTCAAAAACGTAATCCGAAAAATATTCTTTCTCGCCCAAAACTGAGTCGAAGAAATTCCACGCAAAAAATGAATCCACTCCCTGTGGCTCCAATGTTTCTACAATATACCGGTTAAGCGCCTGGTTGGTATAAACAACGTAATCGCCGGCGTAAAATTTTACTTTTATATCTACGGGGTTCAGTTTAACATTACTGTGCAGGTAATGGCCTTCGTATGGGCGTTGGGGTGTTTTATAATCGCCAATGTAATATAGCTGTAAATCCAGCGTGGTATCATGCGCCAGCTGTTTCATCGCCACATTATTAAGTTTATAAAGGTCGATCACTTTGCCCCATGCCTGCGGGATCACATAGGCCAGCGGTTTTTCAATAGTGGCGCTTGCCTTGTAGTTATCATAATATTTAATGGTTTTGGTATAGGGCTTGCTCCTGTCATAATACAATCGTGGCAGGCCGCTTACTTCGCTGGTTTTATGGCCTGCGTAAAAACCTTTAAATACAAGGGTATCATAATGCTGCTCATCAAGTTCCCAGTTAAGGGCAAAGGTTTGCTGCAGTTTCACCTGTTCATCAGCATCATGTTTTAATTGGCCTATTTGTTTGGCATCACGCTCCACAATGTCGATCAAATGCTGCATAAAATCATAGGTGGCATACACCCTTTTATCAAAAACTTTCAGCATGTGCGTTTCGGTAATATAGCTGATGATATTGTGCTGGGCGGTATAGCCGGTAGCAAAGCGCGGCGTCTCTAAAAAACTCACTATTCCCGAATCGGGGCTGGTTTCTTCACTTTCCACATAGGGGGTCATCTCGTAACCGCTTGTTTTCATCCTTTTGTATAACTCAGGAGATAAGGTTTTCGAGGTATATGCAGCAAGTATCGGGTTTTGTTTGTCCTTCTGTGTCTCAATCAGGGTCATTACGTACTGGTAGTCGGCGCCGTCGCTGGTGTGGTTATCCAGGAAAACTTCCGGGTTCCAGGTGTTCAAGATCTTTTCGAAAGCCAGCGCGTTGCGGCTATCGGCTTTTATAAAATCACGGTTCAGATCCAGGTTGCGGTAATTCCCCCTGAAACCGTATGCCCGCGGACCGTTCTGGTTAATCCGGCTAAGGCCGCGATTCAAACAACCATCAATATTATAAACCGCGATCAAACAAATGACCACATCTTTCGGCAGGGCATTTTTTTTGAGCAGGTCGCGGGTAAGCATCATGCTGGCATCGATACCTTCCGGTTCGCCGGGGTGGATGCCGTTATTGATGAGCAGTACCCGTTTATTTTGTTTTTTGATGAGGGCCGGATCAAAAACCTTATCACGTGATAAAACAATAAGCGTTAAAGGCTTGCCAACGTCGGTCATGCCAATATTCAACAGGCGCATTTGAGGGTATTGGCCGCTTAGTTTTTGGTAATAAGCTATTATTTCGCTGTAGGTAGCGGTATAGTTTTTATCCTTGCTTAATTCAAATGGGGTAAGCTGGGCCTTCGCGGAGCAAAAAATAATACAAATAAACAGCGCCGTTAGAGTTGATTTCATTTGATCAGTTTTGACAAAGATATTTTATTAGCGGATTATCCGATGCAGATTTTATTAGTATCGGAGTTAATTTATTAATGCGATGGGTTGTAATGGTGAGCTTGCAGAACCACGACTGCGCAAAGGCCTTTAGTCTATTTTGTAAAACTTTATATTTTGCTTTTTGACGATCAGTTAATTTACTGATCAGGTGTTGTACCCCACCCATCGAATTCACAATCAAAATTAAAACCCAATTCGCACATTTTTGTTGTCCAGTTTGAAACAGTTACATCATCCATTTTCATTTTTGTTGTCCAGCCTGTAATTATGAAAAGCTTTTTATCACCGGCAGATTGCCCTGATTTAACCTCATAGTTTAACTTTTCGAGTTCCTGTGCGAATACACTTGCTTTTTGAGCAGTATTTGTATAAAAGAAATATTCAAGCTTAAGCTCTTTGTCTTCAGTTACGTCGAGCTTCCTTAACTCCTTCATCGTCAGGGGCGTCATTTGCATTTGTTTTGCAACCTGATTTTCAAATGCTGGCGCAGATACAAATTGCCCGTTACCGTTGTTTTTAAGAAAGCTAAATAATCCCATTTCTACTTTTGCAATTTAGGTTTATAAATATAAAGGTAAATATCAATTCCAATTCCTGTTAACATTTATTTCTTCCTGCACCTTCTTCGGCAGGCCTTTAAATACCTGTTCATACGAGTGATCGATCATTTCCTGCAATTGCCGGGTAGTTAAAGCGCCATCCATGTGAATGGTATTCCAAAGCTTTTTGTTCATGTGGTAGCCTGGCTTTACTTCAGTATAGCGCTCGCGCAGTTCAACGGCCAGTTCCGGGTCGCACTTGGCGTTGAAACGGTCGCCCTGGCTGATGCTGGTGAGCAGGAATATTTTTTCGCCAACCTTAAAAACAAGGGTATCCTCGCCGAATGGTAAACCTTCGGTTGTGCCCGGCTTTTGCAGGCAATATTCGCGAAGTTCTTCTATATTCAAGGTATTAATGGAATTCCCTTATCAGTTTATTAAACGATACAACCCTGCCGAAATAATATTTAAAGGTTATATTGAACTGGCGGTACTGATCGATGGCATTGTTTTTAAACTTTGATTGCGGATCATTATACCCGTCGAGGCCTTCGCTAAAAGCAAGGGTATGGATATATCCGATATCAATAGCATAAGCCGGTTCATTATAATCATCAAAAATTTTAAACTCATAACCAAAACGAATTGGCACCATGATGTTAACACTGTTGTTGTTGCCGGGAAATACGTAACTGGGCTGATAGATACTGTTTCGTTGTACCGTATTGGTGTTTGAAATAAAGCCGATACCTGAACCGATGTAAAAATCCTTTACAATTTCAAGGAACCAGTCGTTACTGTAATCAATACCGGCACCAAGCTGAAAATCGGCATGAAAAATAATCGCTTTATAATTATTAGTGTAATGGCGGCCATAGGGATCCTGTTTGGGTGAATTGCCTCCGCCGGATAACTGGCCTATTTGAATTTCCGCTTCGACCGGCAGATAGGGGTTGTAATTATAAACCACATTGAGATTAAACCCCGGATGACTGTATTGTGTGGTGATGTTAGTATATCCCCGTTCCCAACTGACGCCGCCCCCGATACCCCATTCCTGGTAATTATACCCACTTTGTGCCTTTACAGCAGTTGCAATAAAAACTACTGCGAAAAATAAAATATATTTTTTCAATGCTAAATGTTGATCAATATTTACAATTTTAGGAGCTTTTTCAAAAGTATAAAATTTACTCAAATAATACTTATATGAATTTCAATTCAATAGCGGAATTTACAGTTACTGGACGTTTTTTACGATATGTAACGGTGGATACGCAATCCGACCCGGCTTCGACTACCATCCCCTCCACCGAAAAACAAAAAGACCTTGGCCATATTTTGGTAAAGGAGTTATTGGCCATGGGCATCGATGACGCGCACCTGGATGAGTTTGGGTATGTTTATGCTACTCTCCCTGCCAATACTTCAAAAAACAGTGTGCCGGTCATTTGTTTTTGTTCGCACATGGATACTGCACCTGATTGCAGCGGCACAGGAGTGAAACCGATTCTGCATAAAAATTACCAGGGAGCGGACATCATTTTGCCCGATGATCCGTCAGAAATTATTAGATTAAAAGACCATGCCGACCTGAAAAACCAGATCGGTAACGACCTGGTGACCGCCAGCGGCACCACTTTGCTGGGCGCCGACAATAAAGCCGGCGTTGCCGAAATTATGGACGCCTGCTACCAGTTAATAAAACACCCGGAAATAAAACATGGTAAAATACGGATCCTGTTTACGCCGGATGAAGAGATCGGCCGCGGCGTCGATAAAGCCGACATCGAAAAACTCGGTGCTTATGCAGGCTATACCATGGACGGCGAAAGCGCAGGCAATATGGAAAACGAAACTTTTTCTGCCGATGGCGCAAAGCTGACCATTAAGGGTGTAAGCACACACCCCGGTTTTGCGAAAGGAAAGATGGAAAGTGCTATTAAAATAGCCGGCGAGATCATCGCGGCGCTGCCCTGTGACCTGTCGCCCGAAGGCACTGAAGGAATGCAGGGTTTTGTGCACCCGGTTGCCGTTGAGGGCCATGTAGAAAAAGCAACTATTGAGTTTATTATCCGCGATTTTGAGGATGCGAAGTTGGCGGATCATGCTGATACGATCCGGAGTGTTGTCAATCAGATATTGCAAAAATACCCCGGTTCATCCTATGACCTGGACGTGAAGCCGCAATACCGTAACATGCGGTCGGTTCTTGACCAGCATCCGCAAATTGTTGAATATGGCATGGAGGCCATGAAACGGGCTGGTTTGAAAGCCAAAATGTGCAGCATACGGGGGGGTACCGATGGTTCGAGGCTTTCGTTTATGGGATTGCCCTGCCCTAATATTTTTGCAGGAGAACATGCTTTCCACAGCCGCCAGGAGTGGGTATCGGTACAGGATATGCAAAAAGCAGTGGAGACCATTTTGCATTTATGCGTAATTTGGGAAGAGAAAGCAGTTTGATGTGCAGATATGCAAATGTGCGGATGTGCAAATTGATTTCGAAATTATATGAAATAACAGCTCATAACTAAAGGGGCTTATCCTCCGTGTTCTTTGTGCGCCCTTCGTTTCCTTTGTGGTTAAAATTTTAGCCCAATGACCGCAAAAGCGACAAAAAAATTTACGCTATCGGCTTACCCTTAGGCGGCGCAGCTTTCACACTGTCTTTAACCGCTTTTATAACAGGCAGCTTTACCGGGATTTAAGGGTAGTATCTTTGCCTGCTCCGCTAACCGGCAAACTGGCCGGTCCTTTTTTCACCACGCTGTCTTTTGCGGCTTTTATTGCGGGTGGTTTTACCGTACTATCTTTCGCTGTTTTTATTGCAGGCAGTTTCCCTGGGACGGTTTTCAGGGTGCTATCCTTAGCCGTTTTGCCACCTGTTTTTTTGTCGGTTGGCTTTCCTTTGACTGCTTTTGCGGCAGCGGCCTTTGCTTCGGCTTTTTTCTTCTTTTTGCCGAACGATGGGATGATCGACTCCTTGGATACCGGCCTGTCTTTTGGCTTCCAGATAAAGCCTTTTAATATCTTATCGTCTTCGGTAAATTTATTCAACGGGCCGTATTTGTTTTCGGGCTTGGTATAAAAGCCCATATTGGTTACTTTGTTATCCTTAAAATCGGCCCTGATCTTACTGCTTAATGAGCGCTGCATGCCGCTGATGGTCATTTTTCCGCTGTCTCGGGCAAAATAAATACTTTCGGCATTGCCCTCTATCAGCATCCGGTGCAGTTTATCGTCCTTAAAAAATCCCCGCATTCTTTTTCCTGCCACCTGGTTAAAGTGCAATGAATCCGTTTTTTCAATATTTACAATAAAGGCATGGGGCCACATTGTTAAATTGTCCAGTTTTTTGTGCTTCATCTGCAAATGGATGGTATCGCCCGAAAGTTGCGAGCCCTGTGTCCACATCATCGGCTTTACGTAACAACGGATAGTGGAGTCGCTATTGCTGTAAAACATTGAGTCGGCTTTTGCCTGCAGATCCGATTTAAACATTTTAAAACTATGGTGCGCAATAATGATCCTGATGCGCGCGGTGTCGCTTGGTTCATGCAATTTTGCTGTCGCGATAGAATCGGCCTGTTGTTTTTTTGCGATACTATCCTGTTCCAACTGCTTTTTGGTGAGTTGTTTTTTCTTTATGACAACAGGTTTAGCCTTTCCAAAAATTTCGCGCTGCAGAAAGTTCGA
Source organism: uncultured Mucilaginibacter sp. (assembly GCF_903913935.1). GTDB lineage: Bacteria > Bacteroidota > Bacteroidia > Sphingobacteriales > Sphingobacteriaceae > Mucilaginibacter. Next base: position 3,271 of record NZ_CAIWNH010000323.1, on the reverse strand, counting down.
ATCTATCTTTAAAACGGCACGGGCACCAGTTAAAAACTTCGACTCTTTTACTTTAGCTTTTTTCTTTATGGTCGTATCAATCAAATGGGCCAGTCGCTGTTTTTCGAAATAAACTTTTAAATCCTTATAAGTCATTATTTGCGTTTCGATCGTATCGGCCGACATATAAATAGAATCCGTCTTCATCTTAGACGTATCCTTCCCGGTTAGCTTTTTGAGGGGCAGTTTATCCGCAGCAGCGGGCTTCCCCGCGTTCTTAACTACCGGAACTACCCCCGGCTTTTTTGAAGGCACTATTTTGGTTTTTGGTGTGTTGCTTTTAGCTATCAACTTCTTAACTGTCGAAACCCTTTTTATCAAGGCTGTAGCTGTATTAACCGCTGCCGGGATGTCTTTTTTTGGAATTAAAGCATTGATCTGCGGCGACAGTTTTTTAAATGCAGAATCGGTTCTTGATAAATTTTCTGCCTGGATGCGTTTGATGAGTTCGTCTTTTTTAATTAGGGCCGAATCAATCAATTTGTTCTTCTGTTCGCTGTTGATGCTGCTGGTTTTACCCGGTATGGTCTTTTTGATCAGCTGATCCATGGTGATTGCCCCCTTTTTTTGCGGCTGTAATTTTTTTAATGAATCTGCCCTGGCCGCTGAGTCGGCATTAGTGGTATCCTTTTGCTCGGTAACCATGATCACATAAGGGTCGTCCGTAATGATGGTACGTTCATCGGCCTTAAAATAGGTACCAAGGTTACCCCTGATAGTCGTTTTTTGTTCCCTGTCGTTAAATATTACATGTTTAACCGCCCGTCCGTAGCCTTTCAGCTTGTCATAAAACAAACTATCGCCTTTTAGCGATTTCGTTCCCGAGTGATAAAAGTTATTTTTTCCGAAGGAGGCTTGTTCATTCACTGTGTTATAATTGCCGTTTTCGGTATACAGGGTATCCCTGTCTTTTTCGTTTTTGGTGCTGTATATATTGGTTGGCCCGTAAAAATAAGAGATTCGTGTACCTGTATTGTAACGCATCGTATCTGTTTTAACCAGCGCGTCGGGTGTTTTAAGTGACACATCATACCTGAAATAAGAATCGCGGCTTACGGCGAAATAATACCCGTTTTTACTTAAAAGGGTATTGTCTTTGTTTACCAGTTTGCCGCCATCGGTATAAGTACCTATACGGGTTGCCGTATTATAGTTAAGGTGGTTGGTGGTTAACGTTGCATCCTTGTCTACCAGGCGCACATTGTCCGTTAATATGGCCACCTTGGTGTTGCCGTTATAATTCAGCTTGTCCGAATAAATATTCAGCGTATCGCCCTGGTTGATGTGTACGTTGCCAAAAGCATCCACTGCATTATCCTTGGGATAAAAGTAGGCGCTATCAGAACTTAGCGTTGAGAAGTCCTGCTTAAATGTGCCCTGGTAAACCTTTATAATATCCTTCCCGTTAAGTTTTATACCTGTGCTGCTTTGGGATTTGATCAGGTTGACAATCGACTTTTTTTGGCCCATAGCAACACCCGTGGCAAGCAATAAACAAAAACTTAAAACATATTTATTCACGATGGCAAAATTAGTTTTTTGTTGGGGTTTTAAATTAATAATTTTGATGGATGCTGCCGGTTAAACTTTTTACTGATTTTATCGACCTGAATAACCTGTTCGGGCACAGCAGCAAGGTACTGGCGGCCGTGAGCGGGGGTATGGATTCTGTGGTAATGGTTCATTTACTTAAATCGGCAGGCGTTAATTTTGGTATTGCCCATTGTAATTTCCAGTTGCGGGGCGATGAATCAACCGGCGACCAGGAATTTTGCCGCCGACTTGCTGAAAAGCTGCAAATTCCGTTTCATACCATCAATTTTGATACTTTAAAATATAGCGCCGATAAAAAAATATCTACCCAAATGGCCGCCCGCGAGCTTCGATACCAATGGTTTGAAGAAGTCAGGATACAATCAGGGTACTTAGTTATAGCGCTTGCGCACCATCAAAACGATGCAATTGAAACAATATTGTTAAACCTTACCCGCGGCACCGGTATTGCCGGTATGCATGGAATTTTGCCGAAGAATGGCGCCTTGGTTAGGCCTTTATTGTTTTTAAACCGGGAGGAGATAAAAAATATTATTGATGAAAACGGGCTGGATTATGTAGAGGACAGCTCAAATGCGTCGGTAAAATATGCCCGTAATAAGCTCAGGCTTGAAGTGATCCCCAAATTAAAAGAACTGAACCCCGACCTGGAACAAACCTTTGAAAAAAACCTGCAGCATTTTCGCGACCTGGAACAGCTTTTAACGCAAAAGGTAGCCGAATTAAAAAAAGCGTTGTTTGTTTACCATGACGAAGAGGTGCATCTGTTATTGGAAGACCTGAAAAAACTGGAACCCCAAAAGCTGCTGCTTTTTAATCTTTTACAGGAATTCGGGGTTAACGAAACAATTGTGGATGACCTGATCTCTTCGCTGGAGAAACACCCGGGAAGGATGTTTGAAACGCCAGGTTACCGGCTTGTGCTGGACCGCGGCAAGCTGATCATCAGCCCGGTTAAGCAGGTCAAAAAAGAGGAGACTTTGATCCGTCCGGATGATCGCGAATTAGAGTATCCCGGGTATAAACTCAGCATATTGCATGACGACAGCCCGCTCATCATAAAAAATAATCCTTTGGCAGTATCTGTTGATACTGATTTACTGATATATCCGTTAACTTTGCGCGCCTGGCAGCAGGGAGATCATTTTTATCCCCTCGGCATGCGTGGTAACAAAAAAATAAGTGATTTTTTTATAGGGGAGAAAGTGCCTCTGCATAAAAAAAATGAAATACCTTTATTGATCAATGGCAACGGTGAGGTGGTATGGGTGGGCGGATACCGGCCAGATGAACGTTATAAAGTAAGTAAGGAAACTAAAAAAGTAACTATATTCGAGTTGATGAAGACAATTTGAAGATTTGAAAATGTGTCAATTTGAAAATGATTGATCATCTTCGAACGCTCTGCTATAATTTTCAAATTTTCAAATCATCAAATTAACTAATTGACACAATGAGCGATAAACCGGCATTTACCGAAAAACAATACCTGGGGCGTGAGTTTATACCGCTTACCATCCGCCTGGTTTTGGCTATGTTTTGCTTTGCCGCGTACTTTTTTACTGATGAACGCGAACGGAACGGCGACCTGCTGGTAGTGGTTGGTTTCGCTATCATTATCATTTCTATCATTATGGGGTTTTTGCTCCATTTTCGTACCCGCATCTTAAATAAAAGT
>NZ_CAIWNH010000322.1 GCF_903913935.1 uncultured Mucilaginibacter sp. | reverse complement strand
GCTTGATCATAAAAACATTAATAAAGATGTTGATTTTATGACAGGAAAAATGGCTTCGACAGAGTTACTTTGTATCGAAATTTTTAACCAGTTGAAAAAACCTATCGAAGCTTATGAAGGCGTGTTTTTGCATTCGGTAAAGCTGTACGAAACTGAAAATAATTCAGCTGAATACTTTGGCGATTAAACTTGCAACATGATTAACGAAAACTTTATAAAGGACACCGACGATGACGATGTTGAGGGTTATATTAAAATTGACCGTTATAACCCGGAACTGATCAGCAGTCTTTCCGCTCATTACCAGGAGATTTTAAAAGAGTTAGGCGAAAACCCCGAGCGGGAAGGGCTGCTAAAAACACCTGAACGTATCGCCAAAGCCATGTTATACCTCACCCAGGGGTATGATCTTGACGCGAAGGCGATAATGGCTTCGGCTGTATTTAAAGAGGATTACAGCCAGATGGTGATTGTAAAAGACATTGAGGTTTACTCCATGTGTGAGCATCATATGCTGCCATTTTTTGGCAAAGCGCATGTAGCTTATATCCCCAATGGGCATGTAGTAGGCTTAAGTAAAATTCCGCGTATTGTTGATGTTTTTGCACGCCGTTTACAGGTGCAGGAAAGATTGACTAATGATATCCGCGACTGTATCCAGAATGCGCTGAATCCGCTGGGTGTTGGAGTTGTTATTGAATGCCGGCATTTGTGTATGAGCATGCGCGGCGTTCAAAAGCAAAACTCGGTTACCACTACATCGGCGTTTACAGGTGAGTTTTTAAAAGAAAAAACACGTACTGAATTTTTGAACCTGATTTCAGCGAAGCTGGGTTAGTGATTGGGTCACTGGTTCATTTGTTCATTAGTAAAAAGTTGGCTATTCAATCTTAAATTCCTTACTTTGTGAGAGGGCCAATTGTTGTTGAACAATGCACCAATGAACTAATGAACCATTGAACTAATAAACTAAATGAAAGCATACATTTTTCCCGGACAAGGCGCCCAGTTTGTGGGTATGGGTAAGGACCTTTACGAACAATCAGAACAGGCCCGGGCGCTATTTGAGCAAGCCAATGAAATACTAGGCTTCCGCATCACCGATATAATGTTTGAAGGCACTGTTGAAGACCTTAAGCAAACAAATGTTACCCAACCAGCTATATTTTTACATTCGGTAATCCTTGCCAGCGTATTAGGCGAAGCGTTTGAACCAGGCATGGCCGCAGGGCATTCGCTGGGTGAGTTTTCGGCATTAGTAGCTTGTAAAGCACTGTCATTTGCCGATGGCCTCCGTTTGGTAGCAGCCCGAGCTAACGCTATGCAAAAAGCCTGCGAGATCCAGCCGTCTACCATGGCGGCTATTATAGGATTAGATGATTTTACCGTTGAAGACATTTGCCACCGCATCAGTGACATTGTAGTGCCCGCCAATTATAACTGCCCCGGGCAACTGGTTATATCAGGAACCATTGCGGGAGTTGATAAAGCCTGCGAAGAGTTAACAGCCGCAGGCGCTAAAAGGGCGCTGAAACTGAATGTTGGAGGCGCGTTTCATTCGCCTTTGATGGAAGCGGCAAGGGTTGAACTGGAACATGCCATTGTTCATACAGAGATCAATGCACCTATTTGCCCTATATATCAAAACATTGATGCAAAACCATATACTGATCCGGCTTTAATAAAACACAATTTAATTGCACAGCTAACAGGGCCCGTACGCTGGACACAAACAGTTAAACATATGCTGGAAGATGGTGCAACCTCGTTTACTGAAGTTGGGCCGGGGAGTGTTTTGCAGGGTCTTGTAAAAAAAGTTGACCGGCATATACCCACTGAAAGTGCCTTTATTTAAGCAGGAAATAAATATATAAGCCAACCTTTAAAACAGGATGGCTTTATTTTTAGTTACGTTTTAAACTACTAACAAATTGGGGGCAGCCGGAAAAATACGCGTGATGCTGGCATTATTATGTGCCAGTTTATTAATTACGGCAATTCTTGTCCAAAAAACATACACCCCCGTAAATGACCTTGCGCAAACCGCCAAAACACTTGAACATAACCTTCAAAAAAACGAAGGGTATGTAAATGAAGTGCTAAATAACACGCAGTTATTTGAACAGTTAAAAAGTATTGACAAAAACACCGGTACAGCGCTTAAATACGTCCAGCACTTTACTAGCGAGAAAAGTATCTGGTTTATTACTACCCGCAAAGGCGCCTTAAACTTTTGGAGCGGGTTAAAAATAATCCCTGATTTGCCGGATATCATTAAAGACGGTTATTCTTTCAGAAAAGAATCTAACGGCTATTATGAGGTGATCAAAAAAAGCGAAGGCGATTTTTCGGCAATCTTTTTTATCCCGGTAAAGTTTGGTTATGCTTTTCAAAATCAATATTTAAAAAACACGTTCTCACCCAATCTCCTTAAAGACAACAATATTGATATAGCTGACTTTACAGACAAGAATGTTTTTGAAATTTACAGTACAAATCATTCCTACCTGTTTTCAGTAAAACTCAAGCCCGGTGAGTT
>NZ_CAIWNH010000321.1 GCF_903913935.1 uncultured Mucilaginibacter sp. | reverse complement strand
CGACCACAAGGGTCGCCCCTGCTGTTTAATTTCTGACATCACCCAACGTTGGAGGCTTTTCTTTTTTAAACTAATCTCCAATTAACTAGCCTCCAATCTCTAATCCCCAAACGTTAAAAAATGTTATAGCCATTTAAATTGCCTGCGTTTGATTTATATTTAACAAATGCGCCGAATCTTATTTATTACCCTCTGTTGTGTTTTTTGTGCTGTTACCCTTCAGGCGCAAACGATGCTCAATGGTCGCGTGTTTGAATATAAAACGCGTATTGCCCTGCAAGGTGTAAGCATTGAAAATTTGGGCAACAAAATAAAAGCAATTACCGGCCCTGATGGCGGCTTTCGCATTGCTGCAAAAACCGGCGACTTACTTGTTTTAAAAAGTTTTGGCTATCAAACTGATACCTTATTGCTAACCGATCTGCACGATAAGGAACTATTTTTGGAACCACAGCGGATGGAACTTAAACAGGTTACCGTTACCGATAGTAATGCAAAGGCATCGCAGGCCGCTAAAAACATGCAGTATGTTGATCCCCAGTTTCATGGGCAAACTATGGTTTATCACCGGGATTTGAAAAAACAATTTGATGGCGGCATTATTTTAAGGATGCATTATTTCAAGGGCTATGAAAACAAAAAAAACAAGGCCCTGGAAAAGGAGCAGCAGCGCATGCTCAGTGAGGAGATCAGCACCATATTTACGGCCGATAATATCAGTCATTATTTGCCGCTAAAAGGCACCGATCTGGACAACTTTTTACTCTTGTATACCCCGGATATTAAAGTTTACAATAGTAAGGATTTTAACCTGCTGGAGTATCTCAATACTTCCTATAAAACCTGGCTCACCCTCACGCCTGATCAGTGCAAGGCCGGGCAGATTTTCAATAAGCGTTGAGGAGTTGTTGGAAGAGTGGAAAGTTGTTTCTTCTTTCGGACTTTCCGACTCCCCCCAATCACTTCTTCTTCAAACTATCCGCCTTTGCTTTTTCCCGGTCCTTAAAAAATCCTTTCAGCAAAAAGTTATGCTGCAAAGCTTCAAGATCGTCATTTAGTTTTACGGCACTCTCCTGCAGATTTTTAAGGGTAGATTGTACTTGCGCGGCGCCTTTAGGGTCGTTAAGCAATACGCCTAATGTATTATCGGTAGTGTTCAGTTTATTGCTGGCTTTGTTCAGGTTATTGGTTAATGTACTGGCATTATTAGCTGCCTGCTGTAATTGGGCAGCGGCTGCTTTCAGGCGGTTAAAGGTGGTCGTATCCGTTAATATCTTATCTGCAAAACCTCCTTTGGTATTCAGTTTATCGCCGAATTGGTTCAGTTGTACCGCCAGGGTAGCCGCCTTTTCGGTGGCTACCTGCAGGTTGCGCATGGAGTTTTTAAGCTGTATCCCCATAGCGCTATCGGCCATCAATGCGCCTACAGTACCTTTACCTTTTAAAATATTATGGCTCAATACTTTAAAATCAGTAGTGATGGCAAGCAGGTTCTCATTATTTTTCTGGAAGGTTTTAAGCATGTCGTCGGTTGAAAGCATTTTTACTGCATGAAGGGTATCGCCGTCGGCAACAACTGGGGCCTGGGGGCTGCCACCGTCAATCACAATCAGCTTATTGCCGATCAAGCCGTCGGTGCCGATATGCACGCCTGAATTGTGATGAATATAAGGCTGTACTTTTTGGTCTATCTTCATTCTTACATTAACCTGCGAAGTGCCCACAAATCTAATTTCACTTATCGTGCCTACTTTAACGCCCGAGAACCAAACATCATTCCCCTTTTTTAAACCGGCAACATCGTCAAATACGGCGCTTACGCGGATGCTTTTATCAAAACTTTTTTGTTGGCCGCCCAGGGTAAAAACACCCAGTATAAAAATAATAAGCCCGATGGCCAAAAATATGCCAACCGTTAATGCTTTCCTGTTTTCCTTTAAATCCATGATATGGTGAATGTCTAATCTGTAAAATTGTAATCATAAAAAGGTTTTATCCTTTCGTCTTTGGTATCAAATACTTCTTCAAAGCTTCCTACCCGCTGAAATTTGCCGTCTATCAGCATTGCTATCCGGTCTCCGGTTGATTTGGCGCAGGTAAGGTCGTGGGTAATGATAATTGACGATGTTTTAAATCGTTGCTGCACCTCGTTGATCAGGTCATTGATCTCGATACAGGTGATCGGGTCGAGTCCGGCTGTTGGCTCATCGTACAACATGATCTCGGGGTTAAGGATCAGCGTGCGCGCTATGCCTATCCGCTTGCGCTGCCCGCCCGAAAGTTCGGCAGGCATCTGGTTTAGCGTTTGGCTGAGGCCAACAGCATCCAGCACGGTTTCAACTGCACTGTCAATTTCCTTTCGGGTAAGATGTTTCCGGTTGCGCACCAGCGGAAATTCAAGGTTTTTGCGTACCGTCATGCTATCGTACAAGGCGCTGTTCTGGAATGAAAAACCGATCCTTATCCTCAGTATCTGCAATTCTTTTTCGCTTATGCTACAAACATCTTGTCCTAAAACTTCAATGCTTCCTTCGTCGGGCCTTAAAAGTCCCGAAACTAACTTTATCAAAACCGATTTACCCGAGCCGGAGCGCCCCAAAACCACCAGGTTTTCACCCTGGTACAGATCAAGGTCGATACCGCGCAATACGGCATAATCTTCAAATGACTTTTCCAGCCCCCTGATTTTTATTACCGTATTGTTATAATCGATCTTTGCTTTTGCCTTTTTCATGATTTGGGGGCACTGATTAGCGGAAGTTATTGGTTATTTGTACGATGATCACTTCTT
>NZ_CAIWNH010000320.1 GCF_903913935.1 uncultured Mucilaginibacter sp. | reverse complement strand
CGTTTTTTTCATTTGCACTTATCGCAATCGGTATTACACTCTTTCTGTTTTTAGTGTTGGGCGATATGGGGCCGGCTATTATCATCTGCTTTACATTTATCATTCTTTTCTCCTTTTCGCGGGGCGATTTTATGTTCATGGCGATTTCCGTAGTGTTTTATGTGATCATTACCTGGATCTTTAAAAATGTATGGTTATCGGCTGGGTTAACCCTTGCCATGCTGCTATTTGTTTTCTTTTACAAACGCAAACAGCTTAGCGAGTCAGCTATTATGGCGTTGATAGTTATTGCAGGCTTTTTAACCATTGACAAGATTCCCCATCTGGATAAGCTCATCCCAGGGCCTGTTGAACGGCTGGTCGAGAGAAAAGCTATTTGGCAGGATGCGTGGAACAACGAGGTTTATGGTGGCGACCAGGTGGCTAATGGCTTGTGGGCGATGGCAAGCGGAGGCGCGGCCGGGCAGGGGATTGGCGAAGGTTTTGCCAAAACCATTCCCGAGGCGCATACCGATATGATATTGCCGTCAATGGGCGAAGAGTTTGGATGGGCTGGCATTATCGCTATATTTTTATTGTTTTTGATGTACCTGCACCGGTCTATTATTATCGGCAGGCAAACAGGTACGCCTTTCCTGTTTTATTTGTGTACCGGGATAGGGGTTTGTACATTCATCCAGTTTATATTAATAGCAGGGGGATCTACTGGTGCTTTGCCCTTATCGGGCGTAGCATTACCTTTTCAAAGCTACGGCGGATCATCCCTGGTAGCCAACTTTATGGCAGCAGGCTTTCTTTTATCGGCTTCAAAAGTTAAAGGCACGCCGATCCAAATGAGCTATATCACGAAACAGCAGGACCGCAACCTGGTACCTGCTTTACTTGCCGCCTGTATCGGGATGATACTGCTGACAATCAATATTTCCAGGTACTTTTTCAATAACCGCCAATGGCTGGTAAAGCCGGCATTGGTAGCCGATAAAAGTGGCGCACGCATGTTCAGCTATAACCCACGCATCAGTATTTTAATGAATAAACTGCAGGCAGGTACGCTTTACGATCGTAATGGCTTGATCCTCGCAACCAGCAACCCTGAGCTTATCAATAAACAGCAAAATGTCCTTAGCGCGGCAGGAGTAGGGAACTACAGCCTTGATTCGGCGATGCATAAGCGGTTAACGCGCTTTTACCCTTTTGAAGAACAGATGTTTTTTTGGGTGGGCGATGCCAATACCGATGTGTTTAACGGCAGCACTAATGGCTACTTCGCTGAATACGGAGAAGCTGCCGAATTACGGGGATTTAAAATGCCCGTTTCAAGCTATAATGTACATGCCAGTTTTTTCAGGGAAGATCGTTTTTTGCCAAGGGGGATAAAAGAGATGACGGTGAGCAAAAAGGATTACAGTGCGCTTGCACCCTTGCTTGCTGCGGGCATTAACAGCGAAGAGGTGGAGGCATTTAAGAAACGAAACCGCGATGTGCAGTTAACAGTTGATGCCGATCTGCAAACCAGTATACAAAGATCTATCGCAGTGGATACGTCTTTTAACTATAAAAGGATCTCGGTGGTAATTATGGAGCCGGCTACCGGCGATGTGCTGGCTTCAGCAGTGTACCCTTTACCGCCGGTGCATAACTGGGACCTGTTAAATATGCCTATACCCGAGCAAAATAAACTGGCCCAGTGGGTAACCACTACCGACCTCGGTTTTACTTATGCCACTCAACCAGGTTCAACCGCCAAAGTGTTAACCACTATGGCGGCGTTTAACAAACTGGGGCTTGACGCAGCCAAAGTAACTTATCATATAGATGAAGCCGAGCGTATCCGCACCAAAGGCCTTGAACCCGACGAAACCGGCATAATAACGCTCGAACGGGCTGTCGCCAAATCAAACAACGTATATTTTATAAAACTGGCCAACCAACAACACCTGGAAGAGAACATGACCGACCTGTATTTAAAAACCGGGATGTTTTTGCATGGGGTAGGCGGTTATTTTTACAATAAGCCGGTTGAAAATACCGACCAGGAAGAAAAATGGCGCACTTTATGGCGTAATACCGAATTTCACACCAAACCCAAATACGATCCCAATAACATTCGACGTTCACGGTCTATGGGGATATCAGGGATGGCGTGGGGGCAGGGAGCGCTTATTGCTACGCCTGCTGCAGTTGCAAGGCTGGTTTCTGGCGTTGCCAATAACGGGAACCTGGTATCCAATAGGTTTGTATTAAAAGTTAGTGATTCATCAACAGCTGTGAAAGGTAGTATAAAGCTTGCTAACGACCAGCGTTACGCATCTCTCATAACCCAGTATATGATAGAGCAAAGCGCGCCCAAAGTGCCTGTATTGGGCATTAGTGTAGCCGGTAAAACGGGCACACCCGAAAGGATCTGGAAAAAACAAAGCATCAACGATGGTTGGTATGTGTTTTTTGCCCCAATGGCAAAGGGTAATGGCAATATAGTGGTATGTATCCGCATCGAATCTACCCGGGGCTCATCAGACGCAGTGAGACTTGCCGGACAGCATGTTATACCATTTTTATTAAAAAAGGGTTATATTAAAAATATTGTGCCCGTTAGCCGGGAGGATAGCGGGCAAAGCGATCAACCTGAAGACACAACAACGCCCGAACCGCCTGCTGCGGATACCAGTGGCACCGTGAATCAATAGATTATTGAACCCATAAGCATTAACTATGTTCGATCTGTTTAAAAAAAATGAAAATAAGGGCCCGAAAGATGTAAAGGCAGTGCGGGATACCCTATTGCGCTTTATTAAAGAAGAGTTTCAGAAAGCCGAAGGGGGAGAGGGGCGCAACATTAAGGGAATAAATATTTTCATCAGCTGCGATACCGCGGAAAAACATATCTACGAAGCTGCTGTTTACATAGGAGAAGAAGACAGGTTTAAAGGAGAAATACAGCGCATAGCCGACGATTATGCCCTCGATATCCCGGATGGATGGGAAATGGATATTGATTTTACCGAGGAATGCCCGCCGGAAGCTTCAAGGGTTGATTCGTTGAGCGCGGCGATCTTTATCCGTACAAAAGAAAATACGATACAAAGGTCGGCAACGGCTTATTTAAGGGTTTTGAACGGAGATGCTGAAAAGCAGGAGTATGAAATAAGCTCATCGGGAGGAAAAAATAATATTGGCCGCGGCAAAAAGGTGCAGGTAGAGGATGGCTTTTTCAGGCTGAACCAGGTTGCTTTTGATGCTGAAAGCACTAATGAAAGTAACAAATTTGTAAGCAGGCAGCATGCGCACATTGAATGGAGTAAGGATAACGGCTGCTTTATGCTTTTTGCCGATGATGGCGGCGTGCCGCCGCGAAATAAAATAAAGGTGAGATCGGCCCTGAGTGAAAGCCTGGTAAAACTTCATTCGGTGAGTATAGGTCACAAGCTTGCTGAGGGCGACCAGGTAATTTTGGGCGAATCGGCAGTGCTGGAATTCAGTTATCGTTCGGAAGAAAATAAAGATGGGTAAAATATTTACGATTGCAGACGGCCTTGAAAATATGGGTGCTTTACGAACAGGCGGCCAGGGGTCAGTGTATAAAGGGCGACGTATGGGACCTGTTCTTAGTGCAGTAAAAATCCTTCCTACACCCATTTACGCTGAAAGCGCCGAAGATAAAAACTACCTGAGATTTTTGAACGAGGTAGAAAAACTTAAAAAAGTTAATGAAATACCCAACCCCAATGTTGTTAAGATATTCAATTTTGGCATCACAGAAAGTGGCTCCCTGCCCTATATTGAAATGGAGTTTATTGAGGGGCCCGACCTTGAAGAATTGCTAAAGTCGCCTCATGAACCAATTTTTACTATTAAAGAAGTTATAAAGGTAGCAGATCAGTTAGCCTGTGCGTTATCGCATTGTCATAGCGTGGGTGTTAAGCATGGCGATGTTAAAAGCAACAATGTAAAGTTTAACATACATTCTGGTAACTATGTGTTGCTTGACTTCGGGCTTTCGGTAATGTCGGAAGAAGAGCGGCGGAGCAGCATGCGTCATGCCGGGGCAATTGAGTTTATGGCGCCCGAGCAAAACGAAGGGCAGATGCTGTTTCAAACGGACGTATACAGCTATGGTGTTATTTTATTTGAATTGCTGACGGGACAGGTCCCATTTCCGCTGAAAGATAATGGTGAAACCGCCCGAAACACGGTCATGGTTTCTCATATGGAAGCTCCTGTTCCGGATATTTTGGAACTGCGCCGGCAAAATATCCCTGAGAGTTGGAGTGCTGCAAAACGGGAGCATGAAATGGGGGTGCCTGCATGGTTATTGACGATGGTGGTCCGCTGTCTTGAAAAGATTCCCGAAGGTCGATATAGCAGCGGTATTGAGCTACACGACACATTGGTACTTAACAGTACTTCGACGTTGGCGGACGGCGGAACGGCAGCCATTTTAAGAGGAGAGAATGAACAATTACAGGCTGTTGTGCAAAGATACCGGGAGGAGGCCAAAAAGGAAAGTACCGGCATACGCATATCCAAAAATGTGCTGGGTGTACTTGTCCTGTTATCTTTATTGGGGATCATGGTTCTGGCACGCCCCATCTTTTTTACAAAAAACAATGCAAATTTACCTGCCGGGGATAGTTTGACAAAAGTAACCCCGGTTAACTTAAAATCTGTTTCTCCCAAACCCGTTGAAAAAACAGAGTTTTTGCCGGACACCAACAATACAAAAAAGGATACATCCGGAATCAATATACCCAACTATGATTCTGTCAGCCATGCGGGAAAATTGGCGGACCAGAAGAAGAAGCATCACAAAAAGAGAAAGAAGTTTTTGGGGATATTTTAATCGGTTTCAGTTTCAATGGACACCTGGTCTCTGAAATATTTAATACCTGTAATACAAATATAGCGTGTATTAAACGCTGAAAAACGCGGTATTGTGCTCCTTTTTTCACTGCAAAACCTGCGATAAAGAGGCGATTTAAGGTGATAGTATGATTTTTTTCATATTAATTATACAGATAATCAATTACTTAACTATTTGTTGCAAAAAACTTAACATCGAGTTTGTCAATTCGGCGCGGATTTGTACTTTTGCCCCCGGAGAGCTGGCAGAGTGGTCGATTGCGGCAGTCTTGAAAACTGTTGAACTGTGAAAGGTTCCTGGGGTTCGAATCCCTAGCTCTCCGCAAGTTATATTTCAAAACAATTTAAAAACGCTTTAAATCAATGATTTAAGGCGTTTTTTGATTTAAGGCTATTCAAATAAAACCAAAAAATCGCATAATTCTGGTGACCTGTGGGTGACCTGTCGGGTCACCGCCAATTACAATCCGCTACTTGAACGCCGCGGACACAATGTGCAACAATGGTGCCTTTTCGCTATGATGCATTCATTTACCTGGAAAAGACAAGCGCGCTACACCTTTAACCAAGCAATCATTTTTACGTTTTCGCAAAAAACGCTGATGTAAACCTGATGATGAAAGCAGTTTAATAATTGGTGTGAGGATTTGTTCAGGCGGAGTAAAATATGCCTGGAAACCTGAATATCAGTGGCCGGCCAAAAATAAAAGCAATATAAAAAAAGGTTTAAGAGGGAAGTAAATCCCCGGCTAGCCCGCTTAAATAGATTCGAAAAATAAAAAAGCTCTAAATCAATACTTTAAGCCTTTTTTTGATATTTAATATCTTTGGGTAAAACAATTTCGCAAATTTTTCCTTTCCAAATTGGTAACCTATGGCGTTTAACCACAGATAAATCGAAAGAAGACATGCGCATTTAACAAATGCGCGAGAATGCGCATCCATTTTAACTTAGTCAATACCATTAACCGGATCTTTAACGGTAATATACCAATATAAATATGAATGATACTTATTGTTGACGATAAGCAGGAAAACCTCATTGCGCTGGGGAAAACACTCGAAAGCCGGGGTTTTGAAATCGATACTGCTTTGTCAGGGGAAGATGCTTTAAAGAAATTGCTTAGAAATGACTACGAGTTGATTATTCTTGATGTGCAAATGCCAGGAATGGATGGATTTGAAGTAGCGGAAGCCGTTAGCGGTTATAGGCGGACGAGCGATATCCCTATTATTTTTTTATCGGCAGTGAATGTCAGTAAAGAATTTATTACCAAAGGCTACGCATCCGGGGGCAGAGACTACCTTGTTAAGCCTTTTGACACTGATATCCTGGTATTAAAGATCAAAACATTTGTCAAATTGAATAATATTCAACGGTCGCTGCAATTGGAAATCGAAAGACGGATAGTTGCCGAAAATAAAAAGGACGAATTTATCAGTATCGCCAGCCATGAATTAAATACGCCGCTTACGTCGATAAAAGGCTATATACAACTTGCCGGGAATGCGTTAGAAAAAATGAATATCGACCAAACCAGGATGTTTCTTGACCGTTCAAAAATACAAGTCGCTAAATTAAACAGGTTAGTTGTGGATCTGCTTGACACGACCAAAATTCAATCTGGAAAATTGCAGTTCAATTTTCAATACTTTGATTTTGGAACTTTTTTAATTAACGCGGTAGAGAATATTCAACATTCCTTTCCGGACAAAAGCATCCGGATCAAAGCGCCTGATTTATCAAAGATCCGGGTTTTTGGCGATGAGAGTCGTTTGGAACAGGTGGTTCAAAATTACCTTAGTAATGCGATAAAATACGGGCCGGAGGGCAAAGAAGTTATAATTGAAGTGCAGATTTTACCAGTTGGAACAATACAGGTAAATGTGATTGATAAGGGTATTGGTATTTCGGCAGAGCGACAACATCAACTTTTTGAAAAATTTTACAGAGTAGAGGAAAATTCCAACCGTTTCCAGGGGCTGGGAATGGGGCTTTACATTTGCGCTGAGATCGTTAAAAGACACAAGGGTACTTACGGTGTTGTAAGCGAACCGGAAAAAGGCTCCACATTCTACTTTTGTATCCCGATAAACCCAGTAATTTCTGAATTGAATTAACTATTTCATATGAGAACTACACTTGCCCGCAACTTGCAGATTGGTTTTGGTTTGTCTCTTCTATTGCTCGTTATCAGCTCGATTGCGTCCTATTTCAGCATTCAAAATTTATTAAAGAGCGCTGATCTTGTTGACCATAGCAACCAGGTTGTTCAACGGCTGGAAAGTATCATGTCTACTATGAAAGATGCTGAGACCGGGCAACGCGGTTATCTTTTAACCGGCAAGGATGAATTTTTGGAACCTTATAATGGTGCTTATGGAAAAGCGCTTCAATTGGTTGACCAGGTACAGCGGTTGACCATCAATAATCCGCAGCAACAGGTTTATACGATCCGGATAAAAGGGGATTTGATAAGACGCCTTTCAGCATTACAGACACTGCTTAGCAAAAAACGTTCAGGTGAGGCTGTTACGCTTACTGACCTAAGAATAGGGAAAGATGCAATGGATGATCTAAGGAAGGTAGTTGACAGCTCGGAGCAGGCTGAACGAACTTTGTTGAATAACCAAAATGTGGTTTTAAAGAAATTTACTTCAATAACGCCGTTGGTTATTGTTCTTGCGGCGCTGTTGGCAATCGGAGTTTCTGTGTTTTCTTATATTAAAGTGACTGCGGATATGGCGGCAAGGGCCCGGTTGCAACAAGAGCTTACAGCCAAAGAACAAGAGATTTCACGGCGAATCAATATTATTCAGCACATTGCCGAACAGATATCTGCAGGAGAATATGGTGTACGTGTTAATGATGATGAAAAAGACGACCTGGGCAGCATTTCAGTGGCATTGAACAAAATGGCGGAATCCCTGCAAAAATCGTTCAATATTTTATCAGACAACGAGTGGATGCAAACGGGAATCAGCCAACTGAATAACCAGATGATTGGTGAAAAGCCACTGGATGTGCTGATGGCTGATGTTCTCCACTTTATAGCAGGATATACCGGCAGCCAGGTTGGTGCATTTTACCTGCTTGAAAATGACGACTTATGGCTCAGGAGTAGTTTCGCAATTTCAGGAGCTCAATCCAAAATTACCATGGGCGAAGGATTGGTTGGACATGCGGCACAAAGCGACCAGGTACTGTGGCTAAAAGAAATTGCTGATGAACAAATACAGGTTGTACATGCTACAGGAGGCATAAAGCCGCGCAATTTACTTATTGTGCCAATCCATTATGAAAGCCAGGTAAAGGGGGTGATTGAATTGGCATCAGTTTATAGTTTTCCCGACCGGAAACTGGAATTTCTGAAAAATGTAGCCGACAACATTGGCATTGCCGTAGCGGGTGCACAAAATCGCCAGCGACTTCAGCAACTGCTAGAGGAAACGCAGGCCCAGTCTGAAGAATTGCAGGCTCAGCATAGCGAACTTGAAAATTTGAATACCGAGCTGGAAGCACATGCCCAAAAACTACAAACATCGGAAGAAGAATTGCGCGTACAGCAGGAAGAATTGCAGCAGACCAATATTGAACTGAGCGAAAGGAGCCGGATTATTCAGGAGCGCAATATCGAGATTCAGCAAAAGGCGGAAGAGCTTGAACGAACCACCCGTTATAAATCAGAGTTCATGGCTAATATGTCGCATGAATTGCGCACGCCGCTTAATTCTATTTTGTTGCTATCCCGGTATTTATCTGAAAATAGCGATCAAAATTTAAATGCTGAACAAATCGAATCAGCAAATGTTATCCTTAGTTCAGGAAATGGTTTGCTTAACCTGATCGATGAATTACTTGACCTATCCAAGATTGAAGCTGGCAAAATGGATCTGGAATACCAAAAAATCCCGTTAATCGAACTGGTTAACACCATGCAATCATTATTTGCGCCGGTTGCAAAAGAGAAGGGCCTGCATTTTATTATTAACCAGGAGACCGGCAATACCACTGCAATGGAAACTGACAGGATGCGGTTAGAACAAATATTAAAAAACCTTTTGTCAAATGCATTTAAATTCACAGGTAAAGGTCAGGTTATTCTTACACTGTATCAGCCGCAGGCAAATCCGGATATTTTAGAATTCCAGGTTGCTGATACCGGTATTGGAATCCCAAAAGACAAGCTTGGGATAGTATTTGATGCATTCCAGCAGGCTGATGGTTCTACCAAAAGAAAATTCGGCGGCACAGGATTAGGGCTGTCTATCAGCCGGCAGTTGGCCCGATTGTTGGGTGGAGAGATATCGCTGGTAAGCCACCCTGGTGAAGGAAGTGTATTTACGCTTATTGTACCACTAAGCCGCGAAATAGCCCCCATTTCTTTGTCGCCTGTTATTCATAATGAAGATGCGTCTTCTGACCAGGTTATTGCCGATTCAAACCGCAAAAAGTTTTTGGTACCGGTTATGCCTGATGATATTGCTGATGACCGGAGTGAAATAAAACCCGGAGATAAATCTATTCTTATTATAGAAGACGATACTCCTTTTGCTAAAGCATTACTAAATTACTCCCATAAAATGGGATATAAAGGTATCACAACTGTCAGAGGGGATTATGCACTGCAACTGGCGATTCAATATCAGCCCCTTGCTATCCTGCTGGATATCCACCTGCCTATGAAAGACGGGTGGGATGTAATGGAAGAATTAAAAACAAATAATGCTACAAGGCATATCCCGGTACACATCATGTCATCGGTTGAGGCAAAGAAAGAAAGCAGGTTAAAAGGCGCCGTTGATTTTATAAGTAAACCGATTGCCCTTGAACAAATGAAACAAATGTTTCAGAAACTGGAGGAGGTTTGGAGCCGAAATCCAAAAAAAGTGCTTATAGTGGAAGAAAATGCCAGGCATGCCCGTGCGCTGTCATACTTCCTTGACACTTTTAATGTCTCTTCAACGGTTTCCGGAAGCATCAGCGAAAGCATAGACGCATTAAATAACAGGCAAGTGGATTGTGTCATTATGGATATGGGCGTCCCTGACAAAAAAGCATATGAAACACTTGAAACGATCAAACAAAATCCAGGGCTTGAGGATCTTCCGATTATTATTTTTACTGGGAAACATTTGTCTGCAGGTGAAGAAAGCCGGATCCGCCAATATGCAGATACTATAGTTGTTAAAACCGCTCATTCTTATCAGCGGATATTGGATGAGGTGACACTTTTTCTGCACCTTGTTGAAAAACAAAAGAGTTCGTCCGCCGGGAGCAATTTGAAATCGCGAGACCTACTTGACGATGTACTTAAAGATAACACTGTTTTGATCGCTGATGATGATGTGCGAAATATATTTTCAATGACCAAATCGCTGGAAAAATATGGCATGAAAGTGATAACGGCTATTGATGGAAAGGAGGCGCTTGAACAATTGACGCAACACCCGGAAATCAGCCTTGTTTTAATGGACATGATGATGCCCGAAATGGATGGCTATGAAAGCACAACGAGAATCAGGCAGAACCCTTTATTCAAAGAAATACCTGTTATTGCCGTTACAGCAAAAGCAATGTTGGGCGACCGTGAAAAATGTATAGCGGCTGGTGCGTCTGACTATATTTCAAAACCAGTTGATATCGACCAACTCACTTCTTTATTACGTGTATGGTTATTTGATAAAAAAATAAAATAAATTTTACAGACATGAAAAAAAAACCTTCATCTATACTAATTGTAGATGATGACAGCAGAAACATTTTCGCACTTAACCTTGTTCTTAAAAGTAAAGGCTTTAGGTGTTTATCTGCAAATGATGGTGCGATGGCGTTAAAAATAATTAGTGAAAAGGCTGAAATTAATATGGTATTGCTTGATATGATGATGCCTGAAATGGATGGTTACGAGTGTATAGCAGCAATTCGCCAATTGCCCGGAAAAAGGGATCTTCCGGTAATAGCTGTTACTGCTCAGGCGATGCCAGGTGACCGCGATAAGTGTTTGGCTGCGGGCGCCAGTGATTACGTTTCAAAGCCGGTAAACGTGGATGTTTTGATCGGTATTTTAAAAAAATATTAATAATACATCTATGGAATTCCAGATCAGCGATGAGCAGGTAGAACTGCTGTTAAACGACCTGATCGAAATCTATGGTTATGATTTTACAGCGTACACCAAAGCATCAATGAAGCGACGGATTAACCGATTATATACTTTGGATCATTTCCCAAGTTTTGCGGAATTCCGTTACCGGGTACGTTCTGACGAAAGTTATTTTATCCATTTCATCGAACAGGTTACTGTTAACGTAACGGAAATGTTCAGAGATCCTTCCTTTTTTAAATTTTTAAGCACAGCGATTTTACCTGTACTGGCGACCTATCCATTTATCCGCATTTGGCATGCCGGTTGTTCAACCGGCGAAGAAGTATATTCGATGGCAATTTTACTTAAAGAAGCCAATTTATTACATAAAACGCTTATTTATGCTACAGATATTAACCCTGCTGTTGTAAAAAAAGCTACGCAAGGAATCTTTCCCATTCAGCAAATGCAAAAAAACTCAGAAAATTACCGGTTAGCAGGCGGGAAAGAGGATTTTAGCAGCTATTACACGGCAGGGTACAACCAGGTTATTTTTGATAAGGAACTCTCAAAGCGCATGGTGTTTTCTACGCACAACCTTGTGTCAGAAAGTTCATTTAATCATTTTCAGCTGATTGTTTGCAGGAACGTACTCATTTATTTTGAAAAGGAGCTTCAAGGCAGGGTATTTGAGCTTTTTGAAGAAAGCCTGGATAAGTTGGGTTATATTGCATTGGGAAGTAAAGAAACCATGCGGGTTTTTCCTGGTGTATCCAGGTTCAGGCAAGAGGGAAAGGAAAAAATATGGAGGAAAATGTCATAGCATCCAAATTGATAGTTATAGGAGGTTCTGCAGGTAGTCTTCAGATCATTCTTTATATTTTACGGTATCTCCGGACTGATTTTGCAGTTCCTGTAGTTATTGTTATGCACCGTTCAACAGACAACGAATCTACACTGGTGGATGTATTGTCAAATGCCTGCAAACTGGAAGTGAAGGAAGCCGAAGATAAAGAAAGTATTATACCGGGAAAGATTTACGTAGCTCCTGCAGATTATCACTTGCTTGTTGAGAAAAACCATTCGTTTTCCCTGGACGGTTCTGATAAAGTTCAATTTTCAAGACCAAGCATTGATGTTACTTTCCAAAGCGCGTCCGATGCATACGGAAAATTATTGTTGGGTATATTATTGTCAGGCGCAAATAATGACGGTGCAGATGGCTTTGCCGACATCCGGCGGGCGGGGGGCGTCCTAATTGTTCAGGATCCGGAAAAAGCTGTTGCAGCTACTATGCCGCAGAGTGCGATTGATAGGGGCTTAGCAGATTACGTACTTGATGCCCAGCAAATTGTTCGCTATATAAATCATTCGGCTTAAATTAACTGGCGACAGCTTAAAACAATCTCGTCCGGTTTTTTAATTATTATCAAACGGGATAGGGGATTAGCGCCAAAGTTCAATTTAGCCAGTTTTCCGGGGTAGAAAAGCGATGAGGCAAAAGAACGAAGATCATTTTTTTATTGATCTCCGTTCTTCGAAATTTACCCACCAGTTTTTTCTTTTTACCTATCAATTTAAAGTATATCTCACCACCAGCCACATATTGTCTATCGGTGTAGCAGTATCACTAATTACTAACTTCCAATCTTGCATAGGTATACCTACACCGGTTAATGAAAAGGTGTTCATCGGCTTAAAACTAACGCCGTTTCCAAAAATATTATCATTTCCGTTTTGCACAATATCAATGGCCGTTGCCGCTAGCTGTGCTTCCGTTAACGCATACACATCCTGGGCAATAATTTTATTGGGCGCAGTGCCTTTTGTGTAAACAGGCAAACGATCGATAATATTTGTTAGCATTAGCTCACGACCTTCTGCAGCGGGCGGTAATTGCGTTGCTTTATACCACTCGTTCGGGAAATCATTTTTCAAGTCGAATATAGCAAATAACCCCTCGTTCTGGCTCAAATTCTGAACGTTTTTAATGAAGTTGCCCAGGTAAGTTATTGCCGCTTTCTTTTGTTTTTCGCCCCCATTAATTGATGTGTACCTAACGGCCATAATCACGTCGGTAATGGTGCTGTAATCAATTTGTTTAAAGTCGGGTAACGACAAATCCCATTTGCTGATAACGCCGGCACCTTCAAAAGGCATATACCGTTCGTCTTTAAAGTTAAGCTCAAAAACACCGCTATCATTTTGGCCATGGCTTACAGCAATAGAGGTGATTGGGATATTAACAGTTGTAAACCGCGGGTCATCCTGTGTGGTATCCTGCGGGTAAGCGTTGCCGGGCATCGTATTTTGCCTGAACGTGTTTTGCGTCATGCTAAGCGTTGCGTTAATACCTGTATAAGGCCCGGCTACACATGGAACAGATAACGCTACCGATTTAATCCTGCGCATATAATGCCCCGGGAAATCCATATCAAATAATACTTCCGATAATTCAAACTGGCATTTACCAGTTGACCTTAGTGTCAATAATGCTATCGGGTCTATTTGACGCAATGAAATATTTTTAGTGATCTCAAAATCATAACCTCTATTCTGTTGATAGGCAGCTTCCAGCTGTTTTAAGCCGACAAACAGGTTTTCGCCAGCAAGTAACCCATCATGAGCAGCATCCCAATAACCAAACTGGATAAAATTTGAACTTGATAAACCTCTTTCAAACCGGTAAACTTTCTCTGCTTTTTGTGCCAGCCCGTATGCAAGCGAATAAACCTGGTAATACAAGGATTTTAATGAATCGCGCATCCACGAATAAAGTTGCTGATTGGTGTATTTATTTGTCAAAAAATCTAATGTTTGCTGCGAGTTATCAATAGTCTGTTGCTGATTGGTAATTTCCTGGTTGGTGATGTTGATGCGGATCTGCTGGCTGAGGATCTGTTTGTCGATCTGCTTGATCTCAAACCCGGCCAAATTTGCCTGCAGGAGCCTGTCCTGCAACTGCCTCAGGTATCCGCCTTTGCTTCTGGCTCCTGATGATTGAAAATTCAGCTCGCTAACACCTATTTGTAAACCTTGTGCTACCGCTCCCAGGGCGCTTCCAAGCTGGTCGCCGCCAATACTTACTCCGGCACCAATCCCTATGGGCTTTATATCTGCCGAAATTTGTGGGATGAGGTGTAAAATGCTCGCAAGGGTTTCAACAACTCCTACGGCGGTTTGCATATCATGTGCATCGCTTGCCTTGTCCATTTCCTCCTTTTCATACGAGGTAAGTATAAGCTCACTTTCGGTTGCAAG
Source organism: uncultured Mucilaginibacter sp. (assembly GCF_903913935.1). Taxonomy (GTDB): domain Bacteria; phylum Bacteroidota; class Bacteroidia; order Sphingobacteriales; family Sphingobacteriaceae; genus Mucilaginibacter. Next base: position 2,500 of record NZ_CAIWNH010000320.1, on the reverse strand, counting down.
TGACTGCGGAGGCTCCGGCAGTGCTGTAAAGTCGGTATCGGCGCCGGGTATCTTTCCCAAATCTTGCCCAATCAGGTTTAAATAATGCTGCATCCTGTAAACCGGCGTTTCGCGGTTTTGATTTAAACCATCAAGCGCGGCGTTTGCCTCATTAACCTGCAGCTGTTTTACCTGCATAATCAGGTTTTGCATGGTGCTTTCCTGGCTGGCCCGCATACTTGCAAGCGCTTCCGCGTCTCCTTTTTCAAAGGCCGACAAAAGGTTGCCGCCCAGTGATTTTAGTTCGTTGCATAATTCAAGCGCTTTTTGCACGAGGTAATTAAAGCGGTAATTCGGCACGGGTGAGTCGAGGTCATTCAATACACTCGATATGCTCAGTCCTTGTGCTGCGGCTTGTACCAGCAACGCAGGGTCAATTGGCGGATCCCAAAGCGGTGGAAGGCTAAATACGCCCTCAATGTTCTCGCAGGCCCTTATTTTACCTAACCGGTCATCCAATGTATCCCAATAGGCAATTAGTTCCGGATTGCTTGGCAAACAGAAATACAAACTGGTTGCGAAGCCAAAAATATTGGCAAAGCCTATGTCGCCTTTGCCGATCCCTATTGGGGTATTAATTTGATTACTGAAAGGAAACGCCAGTTCTAATTCAACCATAGCATTACCGAATGCATCCCATTTGTTCAACAAGGATTTATAGGTTTCGGGCATTATTTTACCTCGTTTTGGTATCACCTGCGGCCGCTGGCCCATAATATGATAGGCCAATACATACAATTGGGTGGCCTGGTTAATCGTTTCGAGCGTATGCTGGGTAAACAAATAGTCGCCCCAGGCAATTAAATTGTCCAGGTATTTCATTACTATCCATTTCATATAGGCAACCGGGCGGCCACGAGCTATCAAATGAGGTTCAAAAGGGTTCGACCGCCATGCATTGATATCGTCATTTGCGGTATTGGCCTGCAGCATATTAAATAAATACTCCAGGTAGTTATCGGCATCTATTTGGGTGAATGGATAAAACTGCCATGCCCGCTGAGGGGTGCTGCCTGAGGCGCCCGGGTTAAATATATATTCGTACCATTGCTTTGCTGCCTGAAATTGCTGAGCGCTGCTTAGTTTACCTGCGATGGTTGCAGGCGTATGGAAAAATAATTCCCAGTTATAGATGGCATAGGGCGTTTTTAGCTCACTGTAACTCGTAACATCCAGAGAGCTGTCGAAATATGATCCGAACGCCTCATCAGTATCCGCCGGAAGTGTTAGGTTACTGCTAAAAAAATCGGCAAGGTTACCAGAGCTGTCTGAAGCTAAAATACCCAGGAGCTGGTGTGAGAACGGGTGATAAAATTCACTGCTTGTTAACGGCAGTTCTATGGTAACTGAATTAATATCGTCACTTGTATATGGCGCCGGGGCATTTAGATATGGTTCATTCGAGCCATTGTATTGCAGGGGATAAGTTGTATAAGGGTCTGTTTTATCAGTTAGCAATTGAAAATTCATAGTATTGAAATCGCTCCCTGGGCTAAACGCTGAATTGCCGGCAGAAACATGTATCGTACTTCCTGGGAAAATAAATACGTTGGGGGTATCTAGTAAAGACCCTGCCCGGGCCGGTATAATCTGCACGTTTTCGTCATTAATATCCACATAAGCGGTAAAACTATAGGTATGAATGCCAGGCAGATTCGCTGCTGTGTAATTATTGCTATCGTAAATGGCATCGTGTGAAACCTGTTTTTGTGTCCACTTGCCATTCCTGTATTCGCTCCAGGCCATTTTTATTTCCCATTGAACAGTAGGCACGTTGCCGCTTGCACTACCGCTTGCATAATTTGCCGAATCGCTGGATGCCGGAACAGTTTTTTTGGTGATTTGCGGGAAGAATATGAGCAACCTGCCATTCCACATTACCGGGGTAAGGTAGGCGCCGTTTGCGGTTATCTGGCCTGAGGTTGGGTTTTCAACATCATAGCTGGTAATGTCCACCTGTACCAGTTCCCATGGATACCAGTTACTTTCCGTCACATCAAAATAACGGTAATAAAAAAAGTAGGGGGCATTGCGTGTTCGCGAAAAGATGTGGTATTTAACTGCTGAAGTTGTACCGGCAACTGCTGCCTCTTCAACGAAAATACCTAAAACCTGCATATTGGCTACATCCTGTACAAGGAACAAGTAACTGTTAAGCGCGTCCTGAACATTTTGGGTATTGATATCTTTTTGCAGTAATTCAGACTCAAGTGCCTTATAAAAATCACTCTTGTCGTCACGAAGTGATTCCACGATCCAGTTTTCCGGGTAAAGGAAAACTTTACGGTTGGCAACCCAAACATTGTTGTATTGCATCCATTCCCACCGTTTGGCATCCAACGCATCGTTGCCTATATACGGCTCCTCCAGGCCAAGAAAACAACGTTGCACAAATAGCTGAACTGATAAAGTTCCCTGTTTTATCCTGGATGTTTCCATACACGAATCCATTTGTACGTCG
>NZ_CAIWNH010000319.1 GCF_903913935.1 uncultured Mucilaginibacter sp. | reverse complement strand
TCGGTACTGCGCACAACAAAATACATGGTTTTAGTAACTGAATCAATTACCGGGGTACCAATGATGCCAATATTATAATTAAAGTCAGTATAGGGGGTACACCAGGAAGAATTCATATCGCTGGAATTAGGCGGCCTCATGCCAGATACAGTGAAGTTTTTTTTCCAGTATAACTTACCCACGGTACCGTCGTAAGCATATACAGTGTTGTTTACCGTAGCTATAAAAACCACGTTATGTGTGCCGGACGCAATAGGCAAACTACTATATACCAGCGGCTGTGCATAGATCTGGTCATCAACAGATAATGTAAAAAGCTTTCCAAACTGCTGCGAATTTACGTTGGCAGTAGTTAAAACCGTTTCATGGCTATTGAAACCTGCCCTTGAATTATCATTGTGCTGGGTGAGTACATTGATATGCTCGTTGTTGAGCTTGCCAACAATGCTATCAGGAGGAGTGACCACAACAACAGGCGCGGGTGTTTCCTTTTTCTTACACCCAAAACAAATCAATATCGCTAAAAGCGGAATGGCAATTTTTCTGATCATTTTATCTGTAAATTATTTTCTTTAAGTTCATTCAATCAGTTTCCTATTTTCCGGATAAGGTTATTCTGGTAATCTGCCACAAATAAATTACCGGCATTATCAATGGTTATCCCGAACGGCCTGTAAAATGTGGCGGTATTAGCGGGTCCGTTATCAGCGCCGCGTTTACCTGTACCGGCAAAATCACTTACTATACCGTCGGGGGTAATTTTCCGGATCTTGTTGTTACCAACATCAGCAACATAAACATTGCCTTTTTTATCGACGGCTATCCCATCAGGGTGGGAGAATGAAGCCGCAGCGCCCTTGCCATTTGCTGAGCCCCGTTTGATTTTACCAGCCAGCGTCGAAACGATGCCTTCCGGACTTATTTTCCTGATCAGGTTATTATAAGTATCAGCCACGTAAAGGTTGCCTTTTTGATCCAGGGCGATTCCCTCGGGCAAATAAAATGAAGCGTTAACGGCGGGGCCGTCTTTTAAACCCCTGTCGCCTGTGCCTGCATATACGCTTACTTTTCCGTCGGGGCTTACTTTTTTTACCTGGTCTTTATCCCAATCAGAAACAAAAACATTACCGTTTTTATCTACTGCAATTCCATAAGGATTATCGAACCTTACCATGGCTCCCGGATGATCCTTTGTCGCCGCATCGGGTCTTCCGGCCAGGGTGGTTACATTTCCATCAGGTGTTATTTTACGGATCATACTGTTATGCGTGTCGGCGACATACACGACACCATGGGTGTCAACAGTAAGCGCCGCCGGAAAGAAAAATGAAGCAGCAACGCCTTTGCCATCGGCCGATCCCTGGTTTCCGCTCCCAGCGAGCGTGCTTACCACACCATCCGCGCTAATTTTACGGATCATGTTATTGCGCGAATCGGCAACGTAAATATTGCCGGCGGAGTCGATAGCCAACCCCATCAGGTTTGAAAATGAAGCCTCGGTCGATTTACCGTTAACTGCACCTATTGCTCCGCTGCCTGCGTAGGTTGTTACCTCAATATTTTTGTTTTTATTACAGGCCATTACAAATGTGATGGCTGCAGATAGAAATAACAGGTTTTTCTTCATTAATGTCTTGCTCTGTTCCCGGGGAATTAAATAAAAAAGTATAATTTGTTTTGGCGTGTATAATCTCACGGGGCCGGTTTGATAGCCTGCCCAATTGGCAGTACAATTAACAAATAAAAATGAGCATATACAAACCGACTGGTAATTCAATCCGGTTTTCGGGTGAAAGCCAAACTTATTGATCGATTTATCCTATAAACTTTAGCCCAATCTTTATCACAAGGACAGGCGGATCAGGCCGGAACTTAAACTTCGACAGGACGGCCGGCTATATTGTTTTGGGAATAATAATATCCGTTTTTATATTTGGCGTATTCTGGGGATCGGGGTTGATTTCATTATAGAAAGAAGCCATACCAGGTTAACCGCTAAACAAAAAGCAATTCACTACTCCTCTTCTGCCCCGGCATTTTCCAGGGGCAATTATTTTTCATGCTCCACCCGGTCCAGGCATTGCTGTAATACTTCAGCAAATTTCTTATCATTCGGGGCTTTGAATATGGTATTATGCTCGCCTGGAATATGATGGATATTGACACCTTTTAGTGCGTATGGCTTCCAGCCCATATTTTCCCGGTCTTCTGCATAAAACGTACAGGTTTCAGCTTTAAATGCGTCAACTTCAATGTCCTGCGGCATAAACTGGTAACGTTTAAGGGCATCATTGTTATATTTATCTATTTTATGAGCATAGCCAAAAAAACCCAGCTTGTTGTGTCCTTTGCCATGCATTAATGACCAATAACGCCCCATTATTCTTCGTTTAATTAAGGTTGCTTTTTCAGCTATGGTACTCTTAAAGCCTGCGCTGAATTTAAAAATATACAGCAGGCTTTTAATATAAAAACCCGTGTTTTTAGCAATCTTCAATAACAGCGAATCATAATATGTGCACTTTTCAATGTATGCATCAAACAAAGCAAGCATTGATACTTCTTTTCCCAGGGCTTTTAATTGCCTGGTCATTTCAAAAGCGATCACCCCCCCATAGAAAAACCGCCCAGGGCGTATGGCCCGTCAGGATTTTGCCTGGTAATTGCATTTACATAATGAGCCGCTATTTCTTCAATGGTGGTTAATGGCTCATCTATGCCATTCAAGCCTTTAGCCTGCAAGCCGTAAACGGGCTGATCAGGCGAAAGCCCGGTGGCAACCGCATTAAACAACAGCACATTCAGTCCTGCCCCATGCACCAGGTATAAAGGTGTTTTGTGTCCATGCGGCTTTATTGGCACCAACGAATCCCATGTAATTGAAACGCCATCGCGGCTAATCAATTGAGCCGTGCGCTCAACAGTTTGGTGTTCAAACAATGTGGCTAATGGCAAACGCTTTCCTGTTTTTTGTTCGATCATCGTCATCACTTTAACAGCAATGAGCGAATGCCCGCCAATTTGAAAGAAGTTATCATAAATACCAACCCTATTCAGGTTCAGCGCTTCAGCCCATATGTCTGCCACAAGCTTTTCAATGTTTGTACGCGGGGCAATATAAAAACTCACCTCGTCTGTTGCGGGGCCTGCATACAACAACAAAGCCTTTTTATCTACTTTGCCATTGCTGGTTAACGGAATTGAATCAATTTTTACAAAACTGCCGGGTACCATATAATCCGGCAACTGGCTATTCAGGAAAGACCTTAACTCAGCAGGGCTTGCATCTCCAACCACGTATGCCACCAGTTCCTTTTCACGGTCTTTAACCGGCTTAGCCAGCACTACCGCTGTCTTTACATTTTCGTGTTTTTGCAGGGCTGCAGTTATTTCGCCCAGCTCAATCCTGTATCCCCTTATTTTTACCTGGTCGTCAATCCGGCCCAAAAACTCCATGTTGAGGTCCGGCAGCATCCGGCCGATATCGCCGGTTTTGTACATCCTTCCGCCAGGGTGACGATTAAACGGATCGTTTAAAAAAGCTTTGCTGGTTTTTTCGTTGTCATTGGCATACCCCCTGGCAACACCAACACCGCCAATGTGCAATTCTCCCGCTTCACCTATAGGTACCGGGTTCAGTTGCTCATCAAGTATATAATAAAAGTTATTGCTCATCGGCCTGCCGTAAGGTATACTGGTCCAATGTGGTTCTGTCTTGTCTATAGGGTAAAAATTACTCCATACCGTTCCTTCGGTCGCGCCGCCAAGACTGATCGTTTTTGCGGCCGGGAAATATTTTTTTATCCTGTCTGGCAATCCCACCGGGATCCAATCGCCGCTCATAAAAACCAGCCGCAATGCATTTTCAAAACGGGGACTGGCAACCGTTTCCTGCACGCTGATAAAATAATCGATAGTTGATGGTACCGAGTCCCAAAATGTTACACGGTGCTTAATCATCAACTCCTTCAACTTCGGCACATCCATCAATTCCTGTTTTTCGATGATCAGGATTGACCCTCCGGCCGCCAGCAAACCAAAAACATCGTAAACCGACAAATCGAAACACATAGACGTGACGAATAGCAAACAATCATCCGGGCAAACGCTAAACTCCCTGTTTACCCACAACACCAAATTAACTGCCGAATGATGCTCGATCATTACCCCCTTGGGCATACCTGTAGAACCGGAAGTATAAATGGTATACACTAACTGTGTGCTTTCTACATTTACCTTTGGTTTATCACTTTTAAGGTTATCGAAATTGATTTCTTTTAATTTAACCTGTTCGCTTTCGCTAAGCGATGCAGACAAGGGATAGTCGCCATCTGTGATCACGATACTAACTTCCGAATTTTTTAAGATGTATTCCTGTCTGTCCAAAGGATAATCCGGATCGATCGGCACGTAGGCCGCGCCAGCCTTCAGGATAGCCAGCATCCCGATGGTCATATCAAAATTCCTGGCCACCAAAAGCCCTACATTATCGCCGCTATGTACGCCGTGTGTTATAAGATAATGCGCCAGCTGATTAGCTTTTTTGTTAAGTTCCCCATAACTCATTACTTCGTCGTTACGGCGCAGTGCAATAGCGTGCGGGTTCTGTAAAACCTGTTCCTCAAAAAGGTCGGTAAGCGTTTTTTCGCGCGGGTAAAAAACAACGGTATCATTGAACTTCTTCAATGACAGATAATCTTTCGCATTCATAAATTTTTCTGACCAAAAGCTAGTTTCAGCCTCAAAAATATCAGTAGCGGACAATGTCATAGTATATAGGGGCTTAGTTGATCATCCTTTATACGCAAATCTTCTATTTTGGTTGTTTCACAATTTCAATCCTATGTATCCGCTACCGTCTGACTTGTTTTATATTACTAATTGCTATTTAACAGTCCGGAATGTCAGTAAAAATCTTTTTTTACTCAGGCAACGTATTCCCATTCACACCCGTAACGCTTGCAGGGAGTTGATCCCTTAAAATGACTAACGTACACCCGGATGCCCGGAATGATCTTTAAAAGACAACACCAATTCGCAAGCCTTTGAAGCATTTTATTTCAACCCTATTCAGCATATTAGACCCGAAAGAAAGGGTGAAAATGATCATGCATGCGCTCCTTGATAGTTTAATCGGCCTGCTTGATATTGTTTTTTTGGGTGGCTTATTATTGGTTGTTAATTTTTATGCATCGGGTAAACTACCGGGCCACTATGCTTATTTGCAATCCATCAGCAATAAAAACCCTTTATTGCTGATAAGTACCTTCCTGATACTGTTTAGTTTAAAAAACTGGCTGGGCTACCTGCTATCAAAAAAGGAGTATAGCTTTTTTTACAGTGTTGCCTCCCGATTATCTAAACGCAACGTGTTACGCTATCTAAAGGGTGACTATGCCCAATTTGTCAATACCGATTCTTCTGTATATTTCCGTAAAATAAGCCAGCAGCCTATTGAGTTCAGTAATTATATCTTGACCAATTTTCAGCTGATCATATCGCAAAGCATCCTGATTGTTTTTACCATCATAGCGATCCTGTTTTATCATCCCTGCCTGTTTCTTTCCTTATTTATTTTATTGCTGCCGCCTGTTATCTTATTGGGCTGGATGATCAAAAAGAAATTAAAAAACATCCGCGCAGACATCAAAATCAATAGCCAGTTAACTATACAACATTTGCAGGAATCATTATCCGGATATGTAGAAAGCAATATTTACGATAAAGACCACTTTTTTACTGATCGCTATTACAAACACCAGCACCAGATGAATGATCATATTGCGACCCAGCAAACATTGCAAAGCCTGCCTTCGCGCCTCATCGAAACCTTCGCCGTGTTGGGCTTTTTTATTCTGATAGCCATAAATAAATTGTCGGCAAGTGTACCAGCAATCGATTTACTTACCATAGGGGTTTTTATGGCGGCGGCCTATAAGATCATCCCGGGGATTATTAAAATTTTAAACAGCGCCGGCCAGATCAAAACCTACCAATTTACGCTGAATGATCTTGCTTCTCCCCTTGAGGAAATGCTCGATGTTAAAAAAGTCGCCGCCCCCGGATCTATCAATTCCATACAATTTGAGGATGTTCATTTTAAATACCAGCACCAGGTTGTTTTAAACGGAATGAGTTTCAATATCACCCCTGGCGATTTTGTGGGCATGTCTGCACCATCAGGAAAAGGGAAAACCACCATCATCAACCTTTTATTGGGGTTCTTATACCCTGATAGCGGGACCATTACTATTAACAATAAAAAAACAGGCGCAGCGGACAGAATGATGTACCGCAGCAACATTTCCTATGTAAAGCAGCAGCCCTTTTTTATCCATGATACGATTTTAAAAAATATTACGCTGGCTGATCATGGGTTCAAAAAAGACAAGCTGGATGAAGTAATTGAATTCTGTGGACTTGCCGGACAAATTGAGAAATATCCGGAAGGTCTGGAAAAAGTGATCCGCGAAAACGGGAAAAATATAAGCGGCGGGCAGCGCCAAAGGATAATGCTTGCCAGGGCGCTTTACAATGATTTCGACCTGCTTATCCTGGATGAGCCATTTGGCGAAATGGATGACTTTTCAGAAAAAACCATACTAACACAATTGCAGGGACTTGCTCAGCAGGGAAAAATGATCCTGTTCATCACGCACAACAAAGCCAGTTTAGCATTTTGTAATAAAATATTTTCGATGGATGAAGCGTACGCCTGAAACCCTGGTGATCCTGAGCCCCGGCTTCCCTGAAAACGAGGCTGATACGGCATGCATTCCTCCCCAGCAAATTTTTGCCAGGGCGCTTAAAAAGATCTGCCCCGGCCTGAATATTGTTGTCATCAGTTTTCAATATCCCTTTGTTGAAAGTGTATATAACTGGCATGGCATAAAAGTATATACCATCGGCGGCAAAGAAAAAGGCGGGTATAATCGCGCACTGGTATGGTTAAAAGCCTGGAGAATCTTGCTGAAGCTGAAAAAGGAAACCAGACTTTTGGGTATCCTGAGTTTTTGGTTCGGGGAATGCGCCTTTGTTGGCAGCTATTTTGCAAAAAGATACCGGCTCAACCATTACACCTGGGTATTAGGCCAGGATGCAAAAAGAGGCAACAAATACTTCAGATGGGTAAAGCCGAAGGGTAATGAGCTGATAGCGCTGTCGGATTTTATTGCGACGGAGATCAGGCAAAACTATTGGATTTCGGCACAGCTGGTGATCCCGGTTGGTATCGATACTTCAATGTTTGGGCCTCCGCCTGCAAAAAGAGATATCGATATTTTAGGCGCAGGCTCGCTGATCCCACTAAAGCAATACCATATTTTCGTTGAAGCTATCGCTTATTTAAAGAATTACTTTCCAAATATAAAAGCTGTGATCTGCGGCAAAGGCCCTGAAATCGATAACTTAAAAACGCTGGTGGCATCGCTGAATTTACAAAACAACCTGGCATTTGTAGGAGAGCTGCTACAAAAGGACGTTTTGGCATTAATGCAGCGATCAAAGGTGTTTTTACACCCTTCGGCTTATGAGGGTTTTGGATCTGTATTATCGGAGGCATTATACGCCGGTGCCCATGTAGTTTCCTTCTGTAAGCCAATGAATAAAGATTACAGGCATCATTACGTGGTAAAAACACCGGATGAAATGAATGTTACTTTGTCAACCATATTAAAAAATACGCATCGTGGCCACGACCCTGTTTTGATGTGCCCCATTGAACAAATCGCCAAAAATATGATCAGTTTATTCGTTTGAAAGGATCAATAATGATTTTACCGAGCTACAGGCTTGCGGCAACTTGCTGGATTTTTGCAGCTATCGCTTCAAACGAAAGGGTTTGTTTGAAGTAAGATAATGACCTGGTTCTTTTTTCGTCTATATCTACGTTTCTTGTCTGTTCCAAAGCAGCCAGCAACGCTTTTTGATTACCCGGCTCGTACAATAAACCGCATTTTCCGTTATCCGTAATTGTCCTGAAGGAAAATATATCTGTAACCAAAGGGATGCAACCGCATGACATCGCCTCGCAAAGCGCAGTACCACTCCCCTCATAATGCGATCCGGAAATAAAAAAATCAGCGCTGTTGAACCAGTAAAGCAAATCATCATGCGGAACCTTTCCAACCACCGTGATCGCATTTCTTATCGCAGCTTTTTCTACCTCCTGGTTTATTTCATTTAGCAATTCATCCGTATGATAGATCATGTATAGCCGCGCTCCGGGGTTTGTTTTCGTAAATTTCAGGAATGCCTTAACAACAGTTAAAGGATCCTTGTTCGCATTCAGCCGGCCAACCCACAAAAATATGGGCGCCCCCTCTGCCCCTGTTTTCAATTTGGCTGCATCTTTTTTAATTGGATAAAAACAGGAGGACACTTCCATCACTTCATGTATTTTATGCGCTGACACAATGTTACCCCTTTTCACCCAGTCCATGCCTATCGATGCAGCTGCAAATAAATAAGCGTCAATTAAATGTCCGGCTGTTCTCTGGATATATTTCTTTACACCGGCAAACGGCTTTTCAGCATGATGCTGTACTATGATTTTTGTTTTCCCACCCATCAACAAACCCGACAAGATCAGTTGTAAAGGCTGGTGTAAACCCTGAATAAATAAAATGTCCGGTTTTAAGCTTTTTATATAACAGATTAACCGTAGGGGCAAATACCCTTTGTTTTTGCCAAAGTTTACAAAATGGGTAACAACTCCATTGTGTTCGCATTCACCCTGGTAATTGATCCTTATTGCATTATGAACAGTATTTTCTTTACTTAAGCATTCCAACACACCCGAATATACTGCCGTTCTTTCGAACCAGCTTTCAGGTGAGTCCAAATCGGGTAAATAGGAAAAACTTACAAAAACGTAGGTCATTTCTTTTGTCGGGTTATATTTATTATAAATATGGACTGCATTAATTATTTGCATTTACCGGAAAACGCGCTGCAGGATAATATTTCTTTATCTTTTCCATTAATCCAGGCAAATCGCCCTGAACATATTTGCCGACGCCATTTATGTATATTTTACTGTATTCTGCAACTTGGATGTCTTTTAACTGCCTGAGGATAGTTTCATCAAACAACCGGATATTTCCTTTATGCATTACCAGTAACAAATCGGCCGGCGTGATTTCAAAAAACGCATTAAAGCCTTTTTTATGGTCGTTTATTTTTGCGATGACGATATCAGCATCCTTACCCGCTGTTATTTCTCCGCTGTTTACTTTCCAGGTCTTCGCCGCATTTTGATTAACCGTTTGAAATAGTTCTGCATCTGTGATGAGCTTTGTTTTACGGGCACTCCGCAGATGTTCCCATATATCCCAATGGCTCGTCAGGGTTGAATCTGTTCCGAATAATAACCTGGTGTGTTTTTTTAAACTATTTACTTCAGCGGTTTTGTTGAGCAAAAAATAATTGGACTGCGGGCACCAAACTATAGCTTCAAATTTTTTTGCCTGCTCCCCGCTCATGGCCACTGCGTGCACCCCGATCAATTTTTTTCGCAGTAAGTTCCACCTGGTTAGCTGATCAATTTCATCATAGGAGGGCCAGTCGCCCCCCTCGCCAATATGGATATTTACCGGGAGCCTTATTTTTAAAGGATTGTTCAGTTTGATCTTCCAGCCCTTTTCAAACTTTACCGAATGCAAACAATGGCTGTTTTCAAAAACATTTACCGGCGCATCCTCCAGCAACTGTTTTTCGCCATGATTCACTACCGTTGTAACCCCACCCAGCAGGTTTTTATAAACACCCCACGCTGAACGCAATTGATCAGGTACTTTTAAAACCGCTGCGATTTCGGCCTTAAATGTTTGATGGATATCCATACCCCATTCGGTATAGTTACTATAATTCCTGCTGCCTAATTGCGGGAACAAGTTAAAATCAAGGTGATCGTGCGAATTGATCAGGCCCGGGAAAACAAGCGCGTCCCGAAAGGTTAATTCTATCCCTTCAATTGAAGTGGTGCCTGGATTTGATGATACGCTTGCTATTTTCTCACCGGAAATCCCGATATGAACAACTTCGTCGGTGCCCGCCATCCGCAGGTTGTTAAATACCATCACCGCCTCCTGAAATGTATCCCATAAATTACCGGGAAGCCTTTAAATTTTTCGTAAACCAACGCGGCGTTTTGTTCGGTATAATAATGTTTTACCGATTCATCAATTTTCCTTTCTATTTCATTCACCGCTTTAAAACCATTTCTCAAAAGTATTTCCTTAATACTATTAACTGTATGGACGAAATTTCTGACCGCTATCTGGGTGCTCCCGTGTTTGAATGTTCTTTTACCGCCAAAAGCCAATGTATCGGGATGAAAATCTGTTATAATAATATCCCCCTCATCTTTAGTGATCCGGCACCAGGCCTCCAGGGCTTCTTCCAGGTTTTCGATATGGGCAACGGTTAGCGTTGATACAAGCACATCAAAATTATGATCGCTGATGCCCGAAAAACTATTCTCGGTGATGGTATAGGTTTCCGCAACGGGAAATTTTTCTTTCAATTTGTTAAGCATTCCCGGCGAAATATCAAATCCGGTTAAACTTGCTGGCTCTTTTTTAAAAACTTCGGGCCAGTGGCGCCCGGTGCCACAGCCAATATCAGCAACCACCTTGTTTTTCAACGCTACACCTTCTATCAATTTAGAAAACAGGATTTTATCCAGGTCGAGCATCAGGTTACCTGGCTGCGAATCATAATTTTCGGCCCAAAGGTCATACGCATCCACAACTTCCCTTTCAGCAACCTGTGGCGGGAAAAAATGCCTGCTAATATATTTTTTTACAGTTTTTAGCACGGTCTAAAGCTGGTTTTTATCAGTAATAAATATTGTTCGCTGATACAAATACGGGGAGTTTTGAATAAAGGTTGCTCTGCCATTTTTATTTCCATTTACAGGCAACCTTAGTTTTTTACGGGGCGTATTGTTAGTAGTAACAGTTCATATCAGTAAAGTAATAGTTTGATGGTTAAATTGGGTTTGTTGTTTATTGCCCCCAATTAGAGGGTTAACAATAGCGTCGGGTTTAAACCCGACGCTATCGGGGGCATATACAGCAATTCAAATCCATATTGTGATTTATAAAATGAGTAAGATTTTATTATTTAATCCCCAAAGCGCAAACGGTAAATACCGGATACCCAACTCTATTTTAAGTATTGCGGCATCTGTTGAAGGTAAATACGACTGGGTAATTGTCGACGGCAACCGTGATGCAAACCCGCTGGAAGTAATAGCATCTTATTTAAGCACGGGCGACTATAAATACCTTGGGTTTACGGTAATGCCGGGGCCCCAACTAAAGCAATCCATACCTTTTGCAAAAACAATAAAGGAAAAGTTCCCCCATACGGTAATGATATGGGGGGGGCTATTTTCCCTCAAGCCATCCAAAAATCATCCTTGATTCGGGCTATGTTGATTTTATTATCAACGGCCCCGGCGACCATGCTTTTCCTTCGTTAATTGATGCGCTTGAAAACAACAAACCTTATGAGTTTATCAGAAATTTGATTTATAAGACCGGTAAAGAGTTTGTTAAAACCCAAAAAGAAGACCTGTTCGACCAGGACCCACTGCCGCCTTTGCCCTATGATAAACTGAACGAGATCTATAACATTAAAAAATACCTTGGTAAAACCTTTTTAGGCGAAAAAACACTGGCCTATCATTCCAGCATTGGTTGCCCTTTTACATGCTCCTTTTGCGCGGTAGTGCCCATTTTTGAGGCCAGGTGGAAGGCAAAATCAGCCCAAACGGTTTATAATGATGTTAAATACATCAAAGACAAATGGGGAGCCGACGCCATTGAGTTTCATGACAATAATTTTTTTGTCTCGGAGAAAAGGACCGTAGAGTTTGCAAAACTGATCAAACCTGAAAAAATGTCGTGGTGGGGAATGGCGAGGATTGATACGATGGACAAGTTTAGCGATGCATCTTTAGCGTTGATAAGAGAAGCCGGTTGCAAGATCATTTTCTTTGGGGCCGAAAGCGGCAATAACCTTATACTGGACCAACTGGATAAAGGCGGCACACAAACGGGGGATCAGATCATCCGATTTGCTGAACGGTTGAAGAAATTTGATATCATTCCAGAGTATTCCTTTGTGTTGGGGACACCGGCGCCAACGGCAAAACAGGTGGAAGCCCAGATTGATTTCGAAATAGATTTTATTAAAAAAGTAAAGGCAGTAAATCCCCGGACTGAAATTGTGCTGTACACTTATAGCCCGGTCCCGTCGGAAGGGTCGGCCCTTTTTAAGCAGGTAGAAGCAGCAGGATTTAAATATCCAAAAGTATTGGAAGACTGGATAAGCCCGGCATGGGAGAACTTTGACCTGCGGAAAAACCCGCTTACGCCCTGGCTAACGCCCGAAATGATCGGCAAGATCCAAAATTTTGAAACGGTTTTAAACGGCGTTTACCCAACTGTTACGGACATCCGCCTCAGCCGCATCAAGCGGAAAGCGATACAGCTGGTAGCCGGCATGCGTTACAAAGTAAACGTGTATAACTACCCTTACGAAATAAAGCTGCTGCAAAAAGTTTGGAAGTACCGCCAACCGGAAATCCAGGGATTTTAATTGCTTTTTATGAAAACGGCAGGAGATGATATGGAAACAACCCTCGATGAAGCCAGCACTTCAATTTTTGAAGAACTGTATATCAGCGTCAGGAGACAAGAGCGGCGGATAGTTTCCGACGGGGAGTTGATGTTTCTGCCGGATGTTGACGTATCGCATGTCCATTATAATGAATGGCTGATCAGAAAACGGTCATCCATGCGCTTGATCACTTATTTGCAAAAGAAAAAGCGCGCCTTAAAGATCCTTGAAATTGGATGCGGAAATGGTTGGCTGTCTTCCCGGATTTCGGCAATTCCACACACAACAGTAATTGGGTTGGATATAAATGAGCCCGAGATTAACCAGGCCAAAAGAGTTTTCAAAAAAGACAATCTTGATTTTTTAACAGGCACATTTACGCCCGAATTGTTTGCCGGTGAAAAGTTCAATATTATTTTATTTGCAGCATCGATACAATATTTCTCCTCCCTGAAAGATATCCTGCAACAAGCACTTCATTGTTTAACAGAACATGGAGAAATACACATTGTCGATTCGCATTTCTACGAACCATCCGAAGTAAAAAACGCAGCGGCCAGGTGCCTTGATTATTATACGAACCTGGGCTTTCCGGAAATGGCCGGTCATTATTTCCACCACTCGACAGCTGATCTTCTTCTATTTAATTGCACCATGCTCATAAACCCGGGGAGTTTAATAAACAGGATCAGTAAAAAGGAACCTTTTTATTGGATAGCCATAAAGAATTAAAAAAGATGTCGGCGCAATCAGTATATCAAACCTTCAAAAGGTTCCGCACCCTGCAAACCAGCAGGATTAGCGCATTGCCTGTTGTGATACTGATGCCGCACAGCGCCTGCAACTGCAGATGCGTGATGTGCGATATTTGGAAAGACAATAAAAACCTGAAACAACTGACAGAACAGGATGTTGAGTTGCTTTTGGATTCATTGAAAAAATTCGGGACACAGCAGGTGGTCATGTCAGGCGGTGAGGCACTGCTCAATACCAATTTCTTCCGCTTATGCGAGATACTTAAAACAGCAGACGTCAATATAACCTTGTTGACGACCGGTCTCACCATCAAAAAAAATGCTGATGAAATCCTGCAGTGGGTTGATGACCTGATCGTCTCGCTGGATGGCGACGAGGCGCTGCATGATGCGATCAGAAATATTCCGGGGGCATTCAGTAAGTTGAAAGAAGGGGTAGAATTTATCCACTCATTAGATCCTGATTTCCCGATAACGGCCAGGACAGTGATCCACCGGCTGAACTTCAGGAATTGGGAAGCGATCATTCAATCCGCAAAAAATATGGGAATTAACCAGGTGAGCTTTTTGCCTGCCGATGTTAGCAGCCATGCTTTCAACAGGCAAATGGCCTGGACTGAACCCAAGCAGCACGAAATATTGATCTCAGAAAAGGAGTTGCCGGAATTACTGCAGGTGATCAACCGGATAATTGCCAATGACTTTGATTTTGAATCCGGCTTTATTGGCGAATCGCCAGCAAAACTCAGGCAGATACATGATTATTATGCGGCTTTTTATGGTTTAAACCCCTTCCCATTTAAAAAATGCAATGCGCCCTGGGTATCAACCGTGATTGAGGCGGATGGCAATGTGCGGCCATGTTTTTTTCATGAGGTGGTGGGTAACATCCGGGATTCTTCTCTGGCTACTATACTAAACAGCGACGAGGTAGTAAATTTCAGAAAAACGCTGGACATGCACACCCATCCAACCTGTGTAAAATGTGTTTGTTCGTTAAACCTGTCGCCTTTTGCAAAACTAACCTGATTTAAAAAGTATGAAAAAGATCCTCTTCACACATTCTTACTTTTTACGTTTCGACCCGAAGCAATGGCAATTGGGTCAGCCTTATCCGCCATTGGGTACTTTGTATGCGGCTTCACTAATGCGGCAACATAATTACGCCGTTTCATTGTTCGACACGATGTTTAGCAGCGACCCGGAAGAAATTACACAGGCTATAACAACAAACCGGCCTGATTTTCTGGTGATCTATGATGACGGCTTCAATTACCTCACCAAAATGTGTCTGACCAATATGCGCTCGGCTGCATTTAGTATGTGCAGGATTGCCCGGGCCAAAGGTTGTAAGGTGATTGTTTCAAGCTCAGATTCCACGGATCATTTTGCGGAGTATTTAAACGAAGGCGCTGATTTTGTGATCATCGGCGAGGCGGAACATACTTTGCTGGAGTTAGTGGATCATATTGAAAATGGCGATGACGATTATACAGCCATAAACGGATTGGCTTACATAAAAAACGGCCAGGCTATAAAAACGCCCGGAAGGCCTGTTTTAAAAGACCTGGACAGCATGCCCATACCTGCCTGGGACCTGGTTGATATGGAACAATACCGGGAAACCTGGCTAAAACATACCGGGTATTTCTCCCTGAATATGAGCACTACCCGCGGCTGCCCATTTAAATGTAACTGGTGCGCCAAGCCCATTTACGGCAACCGCTACAATTCGCGCAGCCCTGAAAATGTGGTGGAGGAGATCAAATTACTGAAAGACCGGTATCATATTGATCAT
>NZ_CAIWNH010000318.1 GCF_903913935.1 uncultured Mucilaginibacter sp. | reverse complement strand
GGCAAAAGGTGAAAGGATAAAGGTAAAAGGTGGACGACATATTTTCGCAAATATTTGTGTTTCTTCCATCTTAATATCAACATTACAACTTTCCAACCTTTCAACATTACAACAACACGAACAAAAATTCTACATTTGCTATCCGTTAATTGAAAGTTTAAACATGGTTAAATTCAATCGATTTACTTTAGACAATGGCCTGCGGGTTATTGTACACGAAGATGATACTACACCTATGGCGGTGCTTAATATATTATATGATGTTGGCGCCCGCGACGAGGATCCCGATCAAACTGGTTTTGCCCATTTATTTGAGCACTTGATGTTTGGCGGATCGGTGAATATACCCGACTATGATCAGCCCCTGCAGCGTGTTGGCGGCGAAAACAATGCCTTTACCAGCAATGATATCACCAATTATTACATCACCCTGCCATCATCCAATATCGAAACAGCTTTTTGGCTGGAGAGCGACAGGATGCTGAGCCTGGCTTTTAGCGAAAAAAGCCTTGAGGTGCAGCGTGCCGTGGTGATAGAAGAGTTTAAACAGCGTTATTTAAACCAGCCTTATGGCGATGTGTGGCTTAAATTAAGGCCTTTGGTTTATAAAAAACACCCGTACCAGTGGGCCACCATTGGTAAAGAGTTGAAACATATTGAAGATGCTAAAATTGAAGATGTAAAAGCATTCTTTAAAAAACACTATAACCCGCAAAACGCGGTGATGGTTGTTGGTGGCGATGTTAAAACTGAAGATATAAGGCAACTGGCCGAAAAATGGTTCGGGCCGATACCTGCAGGCGAAAAATACCACCGCAACTTACCGCTGGAGCCCGATCAGCACGACGAACGCCGTTTGACAGTTACAGGAAAAGTGCCATTGGATGATGTGTATATTGCTTTCCAGATGGGGGCACGGCTTGATGCAAGCTACTATATTGCAGAGCTAATATCCGATATCCTGTCACGGGGCAACTCGTCGCGTTTATACCGTAATTTGGTTAAAGAAAAGCACATCTTCAGCGAAGTACATGCCTATATGACCGGGAGTATGGATAAGGGGATGTTTGTTTTTGAGGGTAAGCCACTTGAAAATATCAGCATTGAAGCTGCCGAAGCGGCGATATGGGAGGAGCTTGAAAGATTGAAAACCGAGCTTGTGCCCGCGGATGAGCTGACTAAAGTGCAAAATAAGATTGAATCAACAATGATCTTTTCGGAAATGGCTTTACTGGATAAAGCGATGAACCTGGCATCGTTTGAGTTAATTGGCGACGCGGATATGCTTAACCATGAAACTGAAAAATACCTGGCAGTTACCAGGGAACAGATCAAAGACCTGAGCAACCAAATATTTAGAAAAGACAATTCTTCAACAATGATTTATTTGGCAGAGAAAGCTGTCTGAACCTAAATTAAGGGATTAATCAATTTTCAGAATTGGATTATCAATTTGAACAAAATATTCTTGATAACACCAATGACTTAATGACTAAATGACCCAATGACTCTACAAAGAAAAACGGCCCCTGAATTTAAGGGCATCGAAAATATACACCTGATACACCCCGAACGCAGGGAACTGGCCAATGGCTGTAAAGTCTTTTGTTTTAACTCCGGCGACCAGGAACTGGTGCGCATTGAATGGATTTTTGGCAACCTTCGGTTTAAACCAGAAAGCCCTTTGCTGAACATGGCGGTTAATTCGCTGCTGACTGAAGGTACAGATAGCCTTACTTCGGCCCAGATTTCGGATAAGATTGATTTTTATGGCGCCTTTTTACAGGTTGATTATGGCCACGATAACTCGCAGGTAACGCTGTATAGCTTAAATAAACATTTACACCATACTTTGCCCGTAATAAAGGATATTATTACCAATTCCATCTTCCCCCAAAAAGAATTGGATACTTTCATCCGAAACCAGCGGCAAAAATTGCAGGTGAGTCTGCAAAAGAATGATATTATTGCCAGGCGCATATTTAGTAAAGCATTATATGGTAATACTTTGTATGGACTAAGTGCTGATATTGAAACCTACGACACCCTTAACCGGGAGGATATGAAAGTACATTTCGCTCAGATGTACCAGCCATCAAATTGCACTATGATCGTTGCCGGTAAAATTGAACCGGAAACATTAAACCTCATCAGTGATGCTTTTGATAAAGAATGGCATAACACAGGGCAGGCTGCAGATACAAGCCAACCCGTTATCGTACCGGCAGCGGAGCATTTTTATTTTACAGAGAAGCCTGAGGCATTACAGTCCGCCATCAGGATGGGGGCGCCTGCTGTAAACCGGACACACCCTGATTTTCCGGCGCTGCAGGTCTTAAATACTGTCCTGGGAGGGTATTTTGGATCGAGGCTAGTGGCAAATATCCGCGAGGAAAAAGGATATACCTATGGGATTGGGTCGGGTATGAGTTCATTAAAACATGGTGCATCATTGTTTATCGCGACAGAAGTTGGCGCTGACGTATGCAAACTGGCGGTAAATGAAATAGAAAAAGAACTTAATTTGTTAAAAGACGAGCTGATTCCGGAAGCTGAGTTGTCCCTGGTGCGCAATTTTTTGATGGGCGCTTTACTTGGTAGCCTTGAAAATGTTTTTTCACATGCCGATAAATTTAAAAACATCCATTTTGCAGGGCTGGGATACGATTATTATGACCGGTATGTAAACGCCATCAAAACAGTCAATGCAGATCGTTTACAACAGCTTGCGAAACAATACCTAAACTTTGACCAGTTTTATAAAGTGATAGTAGGGAAGTATTGATTTGATTTCGGTAAATTAATATGTAAATTTGAGTTATGGAAACGCTGATTATACAACCCAAAACAAAGGAGCAATTAACAGCATTGAAGGCTTTTATTAAAGCTATGAAGATTGATTTCAAATCTGAAAAAAGTCCTTATGACCCTGAATTTGTTGAAAAAATTCTTCAAGGAAGAGAAGATATAAAAAACGGTAAGGGTGTTAGGATAGCTACAGAGGATTTATGGAAATAATTTATACTCCGAGAGCTGTGGAGGAATTAAAGTATTGGAAAAGATCGGGAAATAAGGCAATTCAAAATAAAATACAAAAACTTCTTGATGCAATACAAGAAAACCCATTTAAAGGGATTGGGGAGCCTGAGCCATTAAAGTACGAATTATCAGGTGCATGGTCAAGGAGGATAACCAATGAGCATCGATTGGTGTATGAGGTTAACGAAAAGAACCAGATCATCATTCTTACCGTTTTCTCTTTAAAAGGTCATTATTAGAATTCACAATGGTTTTCGTTAGATCATTTAATTGTCTATTTTTCAATTTACAGCATTAATTCCCAAATCGGAATTCCGAATTCCGAAATAAAATGTTAGCTTTGCCCGGCAAATAACAATTATTTGCTATGGAGCTTGACCCCTCAAAATTTGTTGCCGAAGGACTAACTTACGACGACGTTTTACTCATCCCTTCTTACTCTGAAGTTTTACCGCGTGATGTTGATACCAGCACGTACCTCACCAAAAAGATCAGGTTAAATATTCCGATCATTTCGGCCGCGATGGATACTGTTACCGAATCTGCGCTGGCGATTGCGATTGCGCAGGCAGGTGGTATTGGTATTTTGCATAAGAATATGACCATCCAGGCACAAGCAGATGAAGTGCGCAAGGTAAAACGCTCAGAAAGCGGCATGATCCAGGACCCGGTAACATTGCATGAAGGCGCTGAAGTGGCCGACGCCGTAAAAATTATGCGCGAATACAGGATAGGCGGCATCCCGATCGTTAACGGTGGCGGCAAACTGATGGGCATCATCACCAACCGCGATCTTCGCTTTCAAAAGGATATGAACCGCCCGGTGCAGGAAGTGATGACCAAAGTCAACCTGATCACCGCACCAGAAGGGACAACACTTTTACAGGCTGAAGAAATCCTCCAGAACTATAAAATTGAAAAACTACCTGTAGTTGATAAGGATGGCATTTTACGCGGCCTGATCACCTTTAAGGATATACAAAAATTTAAAAACTTCCCGAGCGCCTGCAAGGATGAATATGGTCGTTTACGGGTTGGTGCTGCGGTTGGCGTTTCTCCGGAAAACGTGGAACGGGTTAAAGCCCTTTTTAATGCGGGTGTTGATGTGATTACCGTTGATACTGCTCACGGCCACTCCAAAGGGGTGCTGGACATGGTTAGGCTGGTAAAACAACTATACCCTGAATTGCAGGTGATCGCGGGCAACGTTGCAACCGCTGATGGCGCTATCGCCCTGGCTGACGCAGGCGCTGACGCGATTAAAGTTGGGATAGGCCCGGGTTCCATCTGTACCACACGTATCGTTGCGGGTGTTGGCGTTCCGCAATTGTTTGCAGTTTATGAATGTGCCAAAGCAATGCAGGGCAGGGGGATTCCGATCATTGCAGATGGTGGTATCAAACAAACCGGTGATATTGTGAAAGCGATTGGTGCAGGTGCAAGTTCCATTATGGCCGGCTCATTGTTTGCAGGTGTTGAAGAATCGCCGGGTGAAACCATTTTATATGAAGGCCGTAAATTTAAATCATACCGGGGCATGGGCTCGGTTGAGGCAATGGATAAAGGCTCGAAAGATCGTTATTTCCAGGATGAAACTGATGTGGTAACCAAACTGGTTCCTGAAGGCATTGTTGGCCGCGTTCCATACAAAGGGATGCTTGCCGAAGTGATCTACCAGTACATTGGTGGTTTACGTGCCGGTATGCATTACTGTGGTGCAGCTAATATCGAAGGTTTGCAAAAAGCCAAGTTTGTTAGGATCACTGCCGCCGGGATGCGCGAAAGCCATCCGCATGATATTACTATTACGAAGGAAGCTCCCAATTATTCGAGGTAGAGACGGAAAAGTCCGAAAGTCAGTAAAGTCCGAAAGCGAAAAGAATATTACTTTCGCACTTTACTGACTTTCCGTCTTTCAAACTACTCTGAATCATAATACAACGCCGCGGCCCCCAAAATGCCGCTATTGGCCAAAGCCGAGGTTTCAATTTTAAGGTTGCCGATACTTTTCGGAAATTCAAAGGTGCGGATGCGTTCCCACATAGCTTTTTCAAAAAAATCATAAGCAAGCGCTACCGATCCGCCTAAAATGATCAGTTCGGTATCATAGGTGTACATGATCATTTTTACAGCATTGCCTAAGTGTTTACCCAACTCAGTATATAGCTTTAGTGATTCTTCGTCGCCCTTTTTAGCCTTTTTATATACCAGTTCGCCGCTCAATCCATGAACATTATGGAAAAAGGAGCCGCTTGCATAGTACTCGTAGTTTTTCTTTAAATAGTCAACCATACCAAATTCGCCCGCACCGCAGTTACGGCCCGCATACAAATGGTTATTGATGATGATGCCGGCGCCCAGCCCGGTACCAATAGTTAAACCGATCATATCGGTAACCCCGTTACCTTTTCCAAAATAATGTTCGCCCAAAGCAAAACAGTTGGCATCGTTGTTGATGAAAACAGGGAGCTTGTAACGGGCTTCAAGCAATTCTTTCAGATGAACTTCTTTCCACGACGGGATATGGATCACATCATAAACGATCCCTTTTTTTACATCTACCACGCTTGGAACGCCAATGCCGATGGCTTTAGTGTTTTTATCCATCAGTACGTCGATTAAAGAATAAACATCCTCCAGCACCTGCTGTTCAGTCCCTTTTCTTTTGATCCGCCTGGAGGTGATCTCTGAAAGTTCCTTATCATTAACAACTGCGCCCCGGATATTTGTGGCACCCAGGTCAATTCCTATAACGTGTTTGTGAGTCATCTTTCTGTTATACTTTATCTTTGGTGTCAAATATAGTTTTATTGGTAATCAATGGTTTCGCCCAAAAACCAATGCTGAGCATGTAGCCGAAGGTGATATAAAGTACAGTCATTGCCGCGCGCAGCCCAATCAGGTCACCAAGTCCGCCGATAAGCAGCTGAATGCCGGCGCCTCCAATAATACCTGTAACCAAAATGCCCGCAAATGAACCGTGGTGCTCGTCCACGGAACTTAACGCCAGCGAGAAAATAATGGGATACATTACCGACATAAAGAAACCTACTATCGGGAATGCATATAAGGAAACCTGCGCGCTGCCAAAAAGGCCAAATGTTAAAGCAATAATCGCCGGGACGGTAAACAGCACCAGCAGTTTACGGCTGTCCATTAGTTTTAATAAAAATAAGCCCAAAACACCGCCGGCAGTCATTAATCCCCAAAAGTAGCCTACAGCATGTGCGCCGGTAGTTTCTGAATTGAAGTGATGATACCGGAACAGGAATTCGGACATCCAGTAGGACACGCCCTGCTCTGTTCCAACGTAACTGAACAATGCAATAAAGTATAAAATCACCACCGGTTTTTTAAAAAGCATCACATGGGTGGCCCATGGCCCCGCTTTTTCGTCTTCGTTCAATTCAACCTTAGGGAATTTAGAAAGCAACAAAACGGCAAACATAAAAACGCAAATCACGGTGAAAAGCCAGTATAGCGAGATCCAGGGCAGATCATGCGGCACCAAAGGTTGCAATACCGAAAAAATACCGGAATGGTTTCCTTGCGACAAATTTAAAACCAAATAGGAATATACAAAGGGGCTTACAAAAGACGCCCCACCAAATATCAATTGTGCCAAAACAGAGGTAAAAGCATAGTTTTCCTCCCCGCCTGCGGTTCTTAATAAAGGGTTGATCACTACCTGCAGCATGGCCATGCCGCAGCCTATTAAAAACAGCGATAATAAAGCGGTCAGGTAATTCGGCTCGGCAGCTAAAAGCAATGCCCCCATGAAAGCGACAACAAATGCCGCAGTCATGATCACTTTTTCATTATACTTCTGTACCAGCATGCTTGAAGGGATGGACATTACACCGTACGCGATAAAGAATGCAAACGGCAATACACCGGCCATCCCGGTACTTAATTTAAAATCCTTAATAAACTCAGGGCCCAGCGGGCCTATAATGTTCGTTAAAAAGGAAATAACAAAAAAGGTGAGCATGATTAATGCTACAATGTAATAGCTGCGTTTCATTAATTTGGTTTAAATGGCTGGTGATTGATTGTTGTACATATTTAACTGAAATCTTTAGTAATAGCAAGTTTTTAAAATATTTATAAAAGTAGCCGCACCCAACCCTCTCCAAAGGAGAGGGCTTTAAAAAGAAAAGCGGTTTGTTAACAAATTATTGTTTACCCTCTTTACCGCTTGCGGTAGAGAGGGTGGTCGAGCGTAGCAACGACCGGGTCAGTCCCACAGCGGACATTAGCGCCAATGCTTGTCGGCGATTTACTCACCCCGACTGCGCTTCGCTCGTCGACCCTCTTTTTTGCTTGCAAAAGAGAGGGTTAAAAACTTTGTGTTTTCCTCTCTTTTTTTCAAAAAAAAATTAAATATTCATTTTTTAAGAATATTTCTCCATCCGTAATAAGTGGTTTTCGGGCTTTTGTGTGCATAACTTTGATGTTGATAACTCCCGATAATTGTATTATATCACTTCAGTTTATTTATAAATCAATATGAACTACATGGTATAAAATTGTTAAAAACCTGTTAATAAAAAATAAAAAAAAAGCTTGACAAATATTCAATCAGGCCCTATATTAGAATCATCAAGAACGACGTACTTTGACATCTCACAGGAATACAGAACTGAATCGGGCGGACCCCAGGGCGAGCTAAAGATCACGGAAGTACCCTGAGTTACCGGAAAATGAAAACGGCGAAAGTCGCTGAAAAAGAAGGTAATTAAATGAGGATCAGCAGGCTTGCAATTTTTTACGGAGAAACGCAAACACCACTGATGAACTGAAAGGAATCAATGCCCGCAAGGACAACAGAATAGCAGGTCGGTTAAAATACACAAAACTTGGTGCCAGATGTTTGACCACGGTTAAACATAGGGTCAGGAAACGGAAGTCGAATCGCAAGAAGAGGCTTCCGTTTTCGCTTTTTACAGGTTTTTTTACCGTCAACATATAATTCTATTTTCCCTCCCGACTGAAAATAACTAATTTAGACGCACATGAGCAAGGACGGCAAAACCAGGCAGGACGGAAGGCCCAAAATATTTGTTTTAGATACCTCGGTGATCTTATATGATCACAATGCATTTGAAAATTTCCAGGAACATGACGTAGCCATCCCTATCCAGGTGCTGGAAGAGCTGGATAATATGAAAAGCGGCAATGATACCCGCAATTTCGAGGCCCGCAGCTTTATCAGGTTGATGGACGATATCTCGCATAATCACTTAATCAACCTCTGGCGGCCCCTTAACGGGAAAAGTAAAGGCAACTTTAAGGTGATTATGGATACCAAAAACATGGGCATTGATGCTGAAGCTGTTTTTGGTTCAGACAAGGTTGATCACCGCATCCTGAATGCCGCTTTGGGCCTGCAGGAAGAATATCCGGATAAAAAAGTTGTTCTGGTATCAAAAGATATCTGCCTCCGGCTAAAGGCTAAATCGCTTAACCTGCATGCAGAAGATTATGAGACCGGTAAAATTAAAAACCTGGATCAGCTTTATACAGGCGAAACTACTTTACATAAAGTACCCGAAAAACTGATCAACCAGCTTAATAAATCAGAAGCGGTTGGAGCCGGCAGCTTTGAAATGCAGCCGCATACCAGCAATCATTTTTATATTTTAAACGGTAAAAAGGGTTCGGTGCCGGGTATTTATAATTCAAAAACGGCCCAGCTGGAAAAAATAACCGAACAGCCTGTCTTTAATATTTTTCCTAAGAATATTGAACAAGCCTTTGCCATACATGCCCTGCTGCACCCGGATATTAAGCTGGTGACCATACAGGGCAATGCAGGTACAGGCAAAACATTGCTGGCGCTTGCCAGCGCGCTGGAGCAGCGTAAAAATTTCAGGCAGATCTTTGTTACCCGGCCCATTGTGCCCTTAAGCAATAAGGATATCGGATTTTTACCCGGCGATATCAAATCAAAGATCGACCCTTATATGGCGCCGATATGGGATAACCTTAAATTTATTAAAGACCAGTTTTCCGACGATGATAAAATGCAGGCCAAGATTGATGAACTGGTGGCCAATGATAAAATTTCCATCGCCCCGCTCGCCTTCATCCGCGGACGGACGCTGAGCAAGATCTTTTTTATTGTGGACGAGGCCCAGAACCTAACCCCGCACGAAGTAAAAACCATCATCTCCCGCGCCGGCGAAAACAGCAAGTTTGTATTTACCGGCGATATTTACCAGATAGATACCCCGTACCTGGATGCCGAAAGTAATGGGTTAAGCTATTTGATCGACAAGGCCAAAGGACACCCGCTTTACGCGCATATTACATTGCAAAAAGGGGAGCGCAGCGAGTTGGCTAATTTGGCGACGGAACTGTTATAGTTACTAAATATGAAAAACCTTATCTTATTTACCATTCTTTTGTGCATTGTGAGATCGGCGGCAGCGCAAACTAGAGTTACAGATGTTACTCAATTACCTTTAAAAGGCAGAGTTAAACAAGTTGTAACTTATACTTTTCGAGGTGGCAATCATGTGGAACCGGATACAACCGCTAGTGCTGAAAAGACTATTGAGACTTTTGATGAAAAAGGATGGGCGTTGGAAGAAAAAATGTATGACAAGAGCGGCGAATTAATGGAGCGATTTTCGTTTGAATACATGGGTGATTCAATAGCCGTAAAAAATCAATTTGATGGTAGCGGGAAGTTATTTGTTAAATATATTTACAAATATGATGCCCAGGGTAAAATAACAGAATTCGATATGAGTTCAGATGCCCAGCCTCAAATCCGACTTGCGAAGATTGATTATAGATGCATTTACAAATACGATGTATTAGGGGACAGGGTGACAGAAGAGCAATATATAGATCATAATAAACTCTCGATGAAAACAACGTCACATTATAATGATCAGCATCAGCGAATACAATCCGATGAAGAATCGTTTTTTGGTAAGACAGTTAAGGTGTCTAAAATATTATATTTTTATGATGCTTCGGGCAGGCCTGTAAAATCTAAAATTTACGACGTTGATGGAAAGTTAACAGGAGGCAATGCAGTGTCCAATGATAACTATGATAAATTCGGCAACTGGTTAACGCAAATAGCTTCGTATAGTGGTCACAACACAAACCAGGGAGATTTCATCTTTAAACATATAAGTAAGCGGCAAATAGATTATTATTAGAACTTTCGGACGTAGTTGCTATAAACTGTAATAGTAAACGGAAATACTAGTTCAAAATACTCTCCGTCACCCTTGCAATATCAACGCTGATCTTATTGATAAAACCCAGCTGCTCTTTTAGCAAAACGTCATCATGCTGGGTTAATGGTAGGGCGGGTGCACTTGCAGGCGCTGGTTTTCCTCTTTTAAAGTCAATTAACTTACCGCCCAGCTTTTCGCTGGTATCATTTAATACCGCTATACTTTTTTTTACCAGTTTAATATCCTCGGCCTGGTGCTGGTACCTTTTTTTGCCCGAAATGGTGGAAGCTACCGTAGCGATATAGGAGGAAAGAATATGGTTCAGTACCACAAATTTATGCACGTCCTTTACATTTTTTTGCCGGCTTTTGGGTTCGGAGGTCATCCGCTCAAAGGAGGCTGAAAGGTTGGCTGATTTTACAAAAACATCTTTCCGGGCCAGCTTATATTCAATGGTGCCCACCTCAATACCAGTAATGCTTTCTGCTATTTTTACCAGGTAATTTAAATTGGCATAAATTACATCTTTCAACCTATCCTGTATATTGTCATATTCCCAGCTCGGGAATAGCAGGTAGCTGGCTATAAAAGCGATAGTTGAACCTATTAAGGTATCAATTTCCCGCTCCCGTACCAACAATCCCACGCCCAGAAATTTAAAAAGGATAAGCACATAGGGCGTCATAAACAGCACGCTTACCACATAATTTAAACGGGTAAAACTGTAGGTGCCTATCATAAAAACGATCAGCAAAATGAATTGTGTATCCCGGTTTGGTATAAACCGCAGGATAACGATCCCGGCAATACCCCCGATTACAGTACCGATAAGCCGCTGGTAATTGCGCTGTTTGGATAAACTGAAACCCGGTTTCAATATCACGATGATGGTTAGCAGGATCCAGTAGCTATGGTGGCCATTGGCTATGGTTTTGGCCAGGATAAAGCCAACCAGGCAAACCAGCGATACCCTTAAGGCATGCTTAAACGCGGTAGAGGAAAAAGAAAAGTTATCAAAAAAGATATGCGGCGCATAATCCTGGTGGGTAACAAATTTGGCGTATTCCTCATCATAAACTCCGCCCATAAGGGTCTCTGAATACTTTGAATTATAATACTTGTATATACTTTTTATCCGGTCGTTAAGATCGCGCAGGTTGATCAGGATCTTTTTAAGCGCCAGGTTGCTGGTACCCTGTTCGTTTTTACCTAAGGCATCTATCCGGCTTTTTAACTGTTCCAGCTCTTCAATAAAATCCCCTTTAAATTTATTGCGGATATTGGAGATCACCATGAAAGAAATGTTGTCCATCTCTTCGGCCATATGCAGCAGCACAATAGCGATCTCATTTAATATGCCTGTATCCTTATACTTTGAGCGGATATGGCTGTAATCGTAATGGGTAGCCATAATCTGTTCGAACATATCTACGAAATCTACAAAAGTTAGCAGCAGGATCCGGCTGGCGCTGGTTGATTCCTTTACCATCACCCGGCTTTTAAACAGCAGTTCCCTTACCGCGTCCTGGTGCTGGCTTACTTTGATCTGCTGGCTAACCAGTTTGCGGTAATTTTCGTCAATATCTGTGTCAGGCAAATAAAAATCGGCTTTTATGCGTAAAAAATCGGCAATATCCGCGATATTTTCGCCCAGGGTTTGCTGCGCGGCGCGATACGGCCGGATGCCAAAAAACACCAGGCTGAAAAACATGTACCATATGCCCCCTAATAAAATGATGGCGCTGTATCCTAAAACTTCTTCCGGCTTTTCGGCCTTGTCCATCATAAAGATCATCACCAGGAGGGCGGATGTTCCAACCGAGGCCGCCCTGTTGCCATATATAATGAATATTGAAAACAGGAACGACAGCAACGTGACCTCCAGCCCCAGTGTAAAAACATTTAACCTCGCGAAGCCGGTGATCACTGCTACGGCGAAAAGGAAGAGGTTGCCGATGGCCATCGCATTCCGTTTGTGCATTAAGGGGCCCGGGGTATCTATCGTGCAAATGCATAATGCACCAAGGGAAAGGGTAAGCCCTATATCGAAATGGTTAAATTGAAGCGCAATAAGAGAAGGGAGGAGGATGCCTGTGGTCATTCGTAAACCGTCAGAGAAATACTGGCTGTAAAAAAAGCTTTTTATTTCCCTGGAATTGAATTTCATCGTTTTTGCAATTTTTTTGTGCTCAAGTGGCCATTACCGAATATGTTTTATCCGGTCATTTAAGGAAAGATAGAAAATTGCCTTTTCTTAAATGATTTTTTTGAGGCCAAAATCATACTGCAAATTTACAAAAATTAAATAAGTGTGCCTTATTTTAATAAATATTGCATTAATATTATCAAACCTTTATAAATTACTCATTTTTTTATTAATTTAGCAATCAGATGTGTAAATTCACATCCGAAAAATAGTGGCCTCCGGAAATACTGACCTCTGGTGCCTGATTTGTAATTAACCAATTATAGTAATTTTATTTTTTTTCAATTTAGTACGTTATGCCCTTAAACTTAAAACTCAGCCAAAGAGAAACAGCTTTTAACAATGAAGTTGTGATGCGTTTTGAGTTGTATAATAGTTTGTTTCAAACCCTGCCGTTTTACCAGGTTAAGGATACTGGTATTTTGCTGCCGTTTTTTAGTTCCCATTGCGAGAAGGAGACCAATAAATTGATATCTCCAACCGCAATTATCGAATCGTTTTTCAAAAAATACGTACCCGATATTGACCATCGCGAGCAAATTAACCGCATGTTCCGCTTTATTCAGTATATCGAGCGGCAGGTGGTTTTGTTTGATGCCATTGAAGATTCTTCGTTTAATAAACTGGGAAGGGCCGATGATAGCGGCACCCTCCAGGTTTTGTCGCAACAAGCCGCGGTAAGCCAGGATGCCCGCAATGAGATCAGCGCAAAACTGAATGATTTTTCATTACGGCTTGTGCTAACGGCACACCCAACCCAATTTTATCCGGGTACGATCCTGGGAATAATGACCGACCTGATTGAGGCGTTAAAAACAAACGATATCAACACCATCGACGTTTTATTACAGCAATTGGGTAAAACGCCATTCTTTAATAAAACATCGCCAACGCCGGTTGACGAAGCGATCAGCCTGGCCTGGTTCCTCGAAAATATATTTTACCATGCGGTATCGGGCATACAATCCAAGCTCGATGAAGAGTTTGATATCGAACCCGCGCGCCATAACCAGCTTTTGGAATTGGGTTTTTGGCCTGGCGGCGACCGCGACGGGAACCCTAATGTTACTGTCGAAACAACAAGATCTGTCGCAAGCTTTTTAAGACAACGTGCCTTTAGGTGTTACTACCGTGATTACAGGCTGCTGAAAAGGCGTGTAACTTTCCGCGGCGTTGAAAAGGCAATGGCTACCCTTGACAAAATCATCTATTCAAACGCTAATTTTAAACAGGATGATCGCGACCTGCAGCCCGAAATATTGGAATTGTTGCGGTCGATAAGGTATACTTTGGTGGCAGATCACGATAGCTTGTTTGTAAACCTGGTTGATGACCTGATCAGAAAAGTAAGTTTGTTTGGTTGTTATTTCGCTACGCTTGACATCAGGCAGGATAGCCGCGTTTTGCGTAAGGTACTTAATTTCTGTACATCCAAATCAGGCGCATATACTGGTATCCCTGAGGGTTACCTTGAGTTTTCTGAAGAAGATAAAATAAAAAGTATAACGTTCAACGAAGCTGACATTATTTGCCCGGATGACGAGGAGAAATTAACATGTGATACGTTGAATACCATCAGGTTGATGAAGGAGATCCAACGCACCAATGGCGAAAAAGCCTGTCAGCGTTTTATCATCAGTAATTGCCAGCAAGCATCGGATATATTACAATTGATGGACCTGTTTTTATGGAGCGGATGGAAAAAGGATAGCCTGAGTGTCGACTTTATGCCGCTGTTTGAAACTGTAAACGACCTTAAAAGCGCTGCCCAGGTAATGGAAACGTTGTATACCCATCCCTTTTATAAAGAACATCTTTCGAAACGGAACAACCTGCAATCCATAATGCTCGGATTTAGCGACAGCACCAAAGATGGCGGATACCTGATGGCCAACTGGTCGATCTACAAAGCCAAAGTTGAGCTAACCGCCATGGCCAGGAAATATGGCGTCGACCTGGCATTTTTTGATGGCAGGGGGGGGCCGCCTGCACGCGGCGGCGGTAAAACTCACCGTTTTTATGCTTCTATGGGCGATGAGATCGCCAATAAACACATCCAGTTAACTATACAGGGTCAAACCGTAAGTTCGCAATACGGCTCAGTGGAGACGGCGCGCTTTAATATGGAACAGCTGATTAATGCTGGTGTAATTTCAGCGCTGCAGCCTAATCCGAATGATTTGCTTGATGCAAAACATAAAGAGCTGATTTCGGCCATGGCAGATGAAAGCTACAAATTGTTTCTTGACCTGAGGCAACACCCTTTATTCGTTGAATACCTGGAGAAATTCAGTCCTTTAAAACTGCTATCGCATATCAATATCAGCAGCCGCCCAACCAAACGAAATTCGGATGCTTCGCTAAAATTGGAGGACCTGCGTGCCATTAGTTTTGTAACCTCGTGGAGCCAATTGAAACAAAGCATACCTGGTTTTTACGGCGTGGGCACCGCACTTAATAAAATGAAGGAAGCCGATAACTGGAACGAGATCAAAGATCTTTATAATTCATCCGGTTTCTTTAAAACCATGGTTGATAACTGCGTCATGTCTATGACGAAATCAGATTTCCGCGTTACCGCCTACCTGGAAAAAGATAAAAAGTTTGGACAGTTCTGGAAAATGCTCCGTGACGAATTCGAATTGACAAAAGCGATGTTGCTTGAACTAACAGGCACTACCATCCTGATGGGAGAATATCCGGTAGAACGCCGTTCTATCGCTATCCGCGAGAAAATTGTATTGCCGCTAGTGATCATTCAGCACTATGCCTTGCATTGCCTCAATAATAACCCGGATGAAGAATTAGCCAAAATTTACAATAAGCTGGTGATCCGCACCGTGTATGGCATTGTAAATGCGGGCAGGAATTTAGCGTAGGCAATCCATACGTCTTTTTATTACGGGCTGCCCATTGTTATTGGGCAGCCCGTAATTGTTTGGCTCCTCCTCTTTACAGCCTAAAGTATATCACGATCCATATTCCATTAAATATATTTTAATAATTGACAGTCT